>SLOZ01000114.1 GCA_007132255.1 Limnochordia bacterium
TGCGAAACTCCTTGATGGCTTTGCCCATGGAAGAGCCGATAGCGGGAAGCTTCGATGGACCAAAGATCACCAGTGCGATAGCCAGAATTAGAATCAGTTCCATCGGTCCGAGTCTACCAAACATTGTTCGCCCTCCTTCATTTTTTCCCTTTAAAAACGTCCGTTACGTTCAATGTATCTTTCAGTTCCTTGGTCACTTTCTGGTATTCACCAAACCCCTTAGCTGCCGAACGGGCTACTCCCGGAAGCCGCTTCGGGCCCACGATGAAGAGCACTACAGCTGCAATGACAACCAGTTCGATGATACCCATTCGACCCAGCATATCAACCATCCTTCCGGAACATCGCACCGCATCAAGCAGCTTAAGAACCGAAGCGCTTGTACAGTTTGACCATCCTACCGCTGGCTGCTGACGCTATGATGCCTGTTCTTCCTCCAGCAAAATGCGCTCGCCATGGCAATACACAACGGGCTGCGATGACGCAATGCGCCCAACCATTGTTATACCTAGTTTTTCGGCAATCTCCAGCGCCATGCTGGTGGGAATACTGCGGGTCGCGACAATGGGTGTTCCCATGGCCACCGCTTTCAACGCCATGTCGGTGGCCACACGTCCGGTGCTCAGAAGCGCACAGCGGCCAAAGTCTGCGCTCAAGAAAACCCCTTTGCCAATGACCTTATCCAGAGCATTGTGTCGTCCCACATCCTCGCGTACGGCCAATACTTCCTGGCCATCGGCCAAGGCCGCACAGTGCATGCCGCCGGTATCACGGTGCATCACAGCTTCGCGGAACATCGTCACAGCATGTTCTTTGAGTTTCGCCATGGACATGGAGAAATCTGATGTATTCGGTGTCTGGGCCAAGAACTCTTCGCGAAAATGACTACCACTGCCGCAGCTGCTGGCCAAGACACTTCCCAGTCCGTACTGGCTTTTTTCCAGTTCGGTACCCGTGCGAACATAGATCTTTTTCATGTCTTCACAGGCTGCCATGGTGTAAACTTCGTCCATATTCGACACCACACCACGAGCGACCAAATGACCCATGGCCAAATCCTTGAGATCCTGGGGTGTACACATGAAAGTGACCAACGTAACTCCGTTCACGATCAACTCCACAGGAGCCTCTTCACACACAAGATACTGCAGTTCCTTCGCTTGTGGCAATTTCATCCCTCCAAACCGCAGCAACATCCACTCCGAAATTATTCGTCGTCCACCACTTCTCGAAGTTCAACCAAGGCGTTGGCCCGGCGCGGTTCGAGAAATTGGTTCGAGTACAGGTACTTGGCACCCGTACTAGCTGTGATCACTTGGATGTCTTGAAATTCGTCGCTTTCCTGGATCTTCTTCAACACATCATCCAGTAACTCCTGCTCGAGATTATACGGAGAATAGCGGAACGCTTTTACACTGGTGACCCTGGGATAGACGCTCGAATCATGGCGCACAGCTTCTGCCACCATCGCTACTAGGTTTTGTTCCTTTACATGAACATGCAGGCGGGCATAATTATCGGTCATGGTTTGATTACTGTAGAGGTATTTCGCCTTTTGCCCGCTGATCCATTGAATGTCCATATATTTTTCGTCGGCGGCCATGGCTTCTAGATTGGCCAGAGCGGCCTCTTCCGTGAACGTAAATGGTGCTTCCGTGAGTTCTTTCACGGTGACGAACTGCCCGTGGGTGGATTGGCTGCGGATACGTTGGGCAATGCGTGCTTTGGGTGTTAATGCTTGGTCTTTAGCCATGCCAGATCGCCCTTTCCTACCGTGGTCGTTCAATACGTAGTGAAGGAGGGGCAGGACCGCGGTCCTGCCCACTCCCATTACTATAGTAATCGTTATGGTTGACTGGCTTATGCAGGCAGTAGCCCTTTGGCTTCCAGTTCGTCAGCCACATAGCCCATACCCAAGCGTTCTAGGCAGGCACGTGTGGGTGCGCCGGTGTCTGCATCCCAACCCATAGCTTCGTAGAACATGGTTTTTGCCACTTCCATGTCTTCGCGCTCCATCTTGATGGTTCCAGACGTGAACGGCTCCACATCGGGATCGCGATCGAAGACATAGTCGGCAATCACGTCATGCTTGTTGCGCATATCCGTCGTACCCATTTGCTTTACCGTCAGAGCACGGTGCAGGGTGAAAATGCGTTCTGCATCGAGATCTAGTTCGGCTTCGGTCTTCTCAATACCCGTGATCAGCGAGAAGAACTTAGCTTCCAAAGCGGTGTCACCGAGGTAGTTGCGCTCCTTGTGCGGCGATACCTGCAGCGGCCACATCCAGTTACACAGTGTCAAGGAATCATGCAGAACGTTGCGGACAATGCTGTACTTAGCAAAGTTCGCTTTGTACGGATTCATCCGCGTATAATCGGCGGGTGCATCCAATGCATCGGGAGATCCCCAGATTTCGCCGGCGATTTCTTTCTGTACTTCGATGGGAAGTCCAGAACCGGTGAAGTTGACATGTGAATGGCACTGGGCATCGCGATTGAACATCAGATTGATGAGCGCTCCCACTTGGCCGGCAGTTTCACTGCTGTGATGCTGTGGGAAGCCCAAGACCGGGTTAAATAGGCGCCAGGTGGCGGCACTGTAGTAGTCGTCGCCGAAATTCCACCGCTTGGAGACGCTAAAGGACCCGTCTCCCAAGTGGCTGAACTCGCCTTCCTTGGTTGAAACACGACGATAGAACTCATGCAGGAAGTTGGGGTCGCCCGCTTCCAAGAGATCCCAAGGAATACTGTTGTACTCCTCTGCCGGGAGAACCTTTTCCAGAATACCGTTATCATAGGCATACCGGAAGTCACGGCTGATTTGGTTGTAGTTGCACCACAGACCCCAATCATCGGCTAGGTTGCTGCTGACCACTGTGGCGATCAAAGCTTCCTTGGTGCCGCGGCCAGTGCTGCCATCTTTATAGCCCTTCAGCATAATGGAGCGGGGGAAGGACCAACCGACGCAGGTGTTAGCCGCAAAACGCGATACACCGTATTCTTCTGCTTCCGGAACTTCCAGCTGCGAATGGCAGCGGATAGGACAGGATTGGCAGCCGCCCATGCGGGTTGTGTAGTCTTCGGCAATGTCGCCATGGTCAAAGACACCCTTCTGGCAGCGAAGTCCAACGCTGTTCATGTCCTCTGGCGGGCATTCGCCGGTTTCTACAGGCGGATTGGCGTTACCCCAGAACAAACCGGGGCGAGCGGTCCAGCGACTGCGGTTGTGGTGGTATTCGGCCCAAGGCATGGGAGTGCTTGGTACCACGTGTTGGTTGTTGGATCCGATAATGGACATAGCATGACGGTCCAGATCGATCAACGCTTCTTTGGTACCGCCCATATACACAGGTAAGGTTCCCTTGACACCAATGGCTTTCAGGTTCTTAGAACCCATAACGCCACCGTGTCCGCCGGCGGAATGGCTGCCGCCAGTGATGATGATAGCCTGATTAACCATGTTTTCACCAGCTGGCCCAATGGCGGCCACGTGAGCCTCGGCGCCCATGATGGAACAGACATCGGCAGTGGATTGCACGGTACCTTGGCCCCAGATGCGGCTGGCATCTTCAATGGTTACACTATCATTTTCGATACGCAGCCAGACGGGGCTGGATGCTTTGCCTTCAACGATGATGCTATCCCAACCTGCGTACTTCAGTTCGGCGGCAAAATGTCCACCCATGTGACTGTCGCCAATCAGATGGTTATGGGTAGGCATCAACGAGGTAATGTTGGTGCGGCTGCTGCAGGGAATCCCTGTACCGGTAAACGGACCGACACCAAAAATGATCTTGTTCTCAGGATCATAAGATTTTGTGCCCTCGGGCACTTCATCCCACATAACTTTATAGCCGAAGCCCATACCGCCGATGAAATCCGTATACTTGGCGGTGTCTTCGGTGGTAATGGTCTCTGTCGTCAAGTTGACTCGTAAAATCTTACCCGACCAGCCTTTGCTTGTAGCCATGTCGACACTCCTCCTCAATCAATTCACGAAGAATTATGTTATCACCTGTACTGCTGCTGACAACTGAATCGCTCAACCTATGCTGTATAACGGCGGCGATACGGAATAGCTGCACGTACTTCTTTCCACGGAATCAGCGCCAATGAACCGGATGGACACATGCTGGCACAGGCAGGGTCACCATCACACAAGAAACACTTTTTCGCTTTGCGATCTTCTGCATCCACAGTGATCACATTCCAGGGACATGCGTTGGAACACATGCCGCAGCCGATACAAACGTCTTCGTTGACGACGCGGGTATTGGTGCCTTCCTGAGCTTCGATAGCTCCTACGGGACAGGCACTGGCACACGGTACGGGATCAGCACATTGTTTGCAGGTGTCGGCGATGATAGCGGCTGTGCCGTAGTTGCCGGCCTCTTCCGCAAAGTTACGACCGACGCCATCGGTACCAAAGTTGTAGTTGCGTCCGACTTTCACCCGCGAAATATACGGTTGCGATTTGCCATCATTCGTCAACGTACACATGGTTTCACAGCGACGACAGCCTGTACAGCGGCTGACATCAGAGATCAGCAGCCCACTGGCCAAGGCAAACCCTTCAGCCGATGCCGAACCTGTAAAGAAGCGCAGGAACGACATGGACACGGCCGCGCCCACCAAGCCCTTGCTGCCAACTTTCAGAAAGTCGCGACGGCTGGTCTGCTTGGTAAAGAAGCTTTTTTCCTTGATTTCTTCTGACATGGAACGAACCCCCTCAATTAGATTTCCTATTCCTCCCGCGTATTAGCGAAAATCTTCACTAACACAGCTTTAGTCTATCAAGAAAACCTCATGTACGTCAACCATACTGTGAAAAAATAATGAATTATTGTTATAATAATACGTAGCTGCTCCCATTGACATCATCTATAGCTGGGAGAACAATGAGGAGTTGCGGAAATAGTCGTCAAAAAAAAGACAAAAGTCCCATTGCTTGGAACCTCTGCCCATTACGTGAAAACGTTCATTAATAACCTCTTTGGAAATTTTTGGCTTCTGCGCAGTGCCATGGCCGCCATTTCAGCTTCCGCTGCTCGCCGCACCAGACGAGCATCAATCGGCCACGTTCGTTCGGCCGTACGCAGAAACGCTCTCGCTAAATCGTACTTCCACGGAGTAAACGATGGATCATACGTCAGAAGAAAAACCACTATAGCACCGATGTTGCCCTCTGCACTTCCCAAAGGGCACGTTTCGAAGTCCACACCAAAAACCCGCTGGCTATCGTGCTGCACAAGAAAGTTGCGCAGGTTGACGTCACCAAGCTGGCGCTGACCAGCAGCGGCCATGTTTTCGTAGAAGGAAGCGAGCCAGTTCACCCAAATATCGAGAATAGGCTGTTGATCCGCTGCCGAAGCGCCGTCTTGCTCTTGCCGTTCCAGGTAATCGCATAAAGGCTCTCCAGGAATATATTCCATGAAGAAGCCATGGATATCACTGGGGAACTCCGCTGCAGCAATAAGCTTCGGAACCGCCACCCCACGGGCGGCCAAATGCCGCAGCGTTTCCATTTCGGCCCTGCCTTGGTCCGTACCTTTGAACACCAAATGTCGCTGCTGCAGACGATCATATAACAGCAGCACAGTGTTGCGCTTGCTTTTGTACTCCCGGATAACGTTGTATCTAGTGCTGGCCGCGAAGCTTGACCACAATTTCCCTGTTTGGCTGCCATCCATCAAGTTCCTTCACCACACCTTCCACCGCGTTGCTCAGAATTGTCTGAACGAAGGGCACCATGGGTATGGCCTGCCCGCCAATTTCCAGTTCCACGGTGGCGTTCCGCAAAACGCAATCCTCGATGGCTGCTTCACCACTCAGGATATTCATCCCCAAGTCACGGCAGTTCATACCGCAAGCGCTACAACACTCTTCCGGAAAATCCGGCAGTTTCGGGAACACTTTGGCTTCGATCAAATCGACAAGCGCCGCCGCATCCTCAACAGCGTTGATCACTGGCAGACCCCGATATTCCTGCATCTCGTTGGCCAGACGCCCGCTGATCGCTACCACCGAACGATCCCAGCGTTGATCCACTTCCTTTGTGGTATGCGCGGAGATGATCTTGGGAAAATTGCCCTCAGACACGCCTTCCAGAACAACATAATCCTGGCTGTAGTGCCGCAGGATTTCGTCGAGCCCCAAGGACCGTGGATACAGAACATCTGTCTCATGGAGTCCGCGAGCCGTCACCAGCTCTGCTCCCGCCTGACGATGACGATCCGTGTTGGTGCCTTTCGTATCCATGGCAAACTGTTCAAAGTGAATATCCTTCAGCGAACCCACAGAGTAGCGCCGCTTGGTCAACTCCCGAATCACACACTCAATCGTGGTAGTCTTTCCGGAACCTGTGACTCCAAACACTGAGAATACTTTCATGCCTGACCTCCTCTATATCCAAAAAACCAGCAAGATACCGAACACAAACACGCTGAGGCTGCCCATCATCACTGCGTAATCCAATGGCTGCAGCTGCAGCTGGAAGTGACTGGTTCGCTCCGGGACGGCCCGGAACGCCTTCATTTCCATGGCAATGGACAGCTCCCTCGCCTTGCCAATGACCCCTGCTAAGACGGGCATAAATAGAAACGAATACACCTGCAGTTTCTGCCGCCAGGCCAACGTCTGCAGATCCACACCCCGCAGCTGCAGTGCCACGAAGGCATCTTGCATTTCCTCTTGGAGCAGCGGCAGGAAGCGAATGGCCAAATGAACCATGAATGCAATTTCGTAGGGAATGTGCCATTGGATTAACGCTTGCACAAGCCGGCGCGATGATTCCCGGAGCAGAATGGATGACGCAAGCACAATGACCACAATCCGCAGAGCCAGCGCAAGTCCTCGCTGCAGACCGCCGACGGTCAGGAGTGAAAGCTGCCCTACCTGCAAAAGCGGCTGCCCATTCCCGCCGAATACACTTTGGATGACGACCAAAGCCACAAAAAGGCCGGCCAATCTGCGCAGCCGATACAGCACCCGCCAATCGCCGCCCAATACAAGGCTAGCACCGACAGTTGCCGCTAAAAGGCCCGCGAACAATACTAGATCTTGGATCACAATGGCGAGACTGGTCAAACAGAACACGACACTGAGTTTGGCTCGGGGATCAAGAATGGCTGTCATCGGTGATCTCCCCTCCGGCCATGGTTAAGATACGGTCAGCATTGTCGCCGATGAAGTGATCATCATGACTGATGATCACTAATCCCACCCCTGCAGCCTTGAGCCTTTGCACATAGGCCGTCAGCTGCTGTCGACGTTCTAGATCCAAACCAGTCGTGGGCTCATCCAAGATTAAGAAGCCTGGTTCCCGCATCAAGACGGCCGCCAAAGCCAGACGCTGTTTTTCGCCCCGGCTCAGGGAATGCGGGAACGAGTCCTGCACATGGCCGAGGCCAAACTCAGCCAACAGCTGGTCGGCTTTTCCCTCCACGGTCGGATTCAACCGCTGTTGCAGTCGTTCTACGAACAGTAGTTCTTCGCGCACAGTTGGTGCGAACAGCTGGCGGTCTGGTTCCTGAAAGACATACCCGATCATCTGTCCAATCTGCCCGAGACGTAACGCAGTGGTCGAGTAACCCTCGAGGCGTACCGTACCTGACCAAGGTTTAAGAATACCCGCCAGCAATTTACCCAGTGTGGTCTTACCACTGCCATTGGCACCGACGATGGCTGTGCAGTGCTCTTGGTAGAGATCGGCCGAGACTCGCCGCAGGATAACCTTCGAGCGCCGGTACCCAAACTGAACCTGTTCCATTTGGACAAATGGTTTGCTAAAGACGTCCCACAAAGGTTTCCAGCCTCCCGCCACGCAGCACCTTAATTTCGTCAGCCAGGGCCAAGTTATCGAGATCATGTTCAATCATAAGTAGGGTCTTACCAGCCTCTTTCAACGCGTTCATGGCTGCAAAAACCAACATCTTCCCAGCCTTGTCCACCTGTGACACGGCTTCGTCAAAGATGAGAATATCCGGCTGCAGACTGAGCACCGCCGCCAAGGCCACCAACTGTTTCTGGCCGCCGCTCAGTTCGTGCGGATGGCTGTGGCGCAGATGCTCGATGCCCACCATCTGCAGTGCCTGCCCGATACGTTCGCGAACCTCCTGCGGACTGCAGCCAAGGTTTTCCGGAGCGAATGCCACTTCATCTTCCACCGTCGAAAAGAACAGCTGCGTATCTGGATTCTGAAACACCACGCCCAAACGGGTACTGATTCGAGACAGCGGCAGAACTGCCACCGATTCTCCGAAGAGTTCAACCTCCCCCTGAAGTGTACCGCCAATGAGCCTCGGGATGATACCCGCGCAACAGTGGGCCAGAGTGCTTTTGCCGCAGCCACTCCGACCCACAATGGCAATGGCCTCACCAGCCTTTGCCTGAAAATCCACATCTTCGAATAGGGATGATTTCCCTGGATAGGCGAAGCTCAAATGGTGCACCGCCAAAACCGGGGCGTTCATCGCAGTTCCACGTCGGTGACGAACTTGCTCCAACGCTGGCTGAAGGGATCGTTACGGATGATCACCTGATACGGCCCGCTGCCGCCATCTTCTTTCGTTCCCAGGCCTTCGCCATCCATGGCGTAAACCAAGTAGATATTTTCGTCTTGAAGAACTTCCTCAACATTGAGTGCCACAACATAACCATCCACAGAACGAACAATGACCTGCTGACCAGCGGTTAAATCCAGTTCCGCAGCAGCGATGAGTGCCTTCAACGGGACTCCTGTGAAAGCATGCTCCGACGGCGGACGTGAAGAACTGCGAATCGCGGCCTGGAAGGTTTCCTCGCCTGCCTCCCGTACCTGGTCCATCGTGAATGTCACCGCTTCCCTGCCTTCAGCGCCGACGCGCACCAAGGCGTTGGCCTGGGCATCTCGCTTGTCAGCCAGCCCATCAGCGTTAAAGTAGGCCGTGACCCCAATCAGCAGGACTAGGACACCTAAGACCAGTGCAATGCTCTTGTTATTGAGTTTCATACGATCGCTCTCCTTCCATGATCCAATAGGGAACAAAGACATCTTCATAGCACAGAACGCCGTGCGAACCGCCATGGTCCGTGCTGTGCATGCCGTGATCGACAGTAACGATGATCCGACCCTGCCAAGCGTTGGATAGCTTTCGCAGGTATTCGTCGGCTTCCGCAACCTTTTCCATGGTTCGTCCATCCAAGTCCCCATAGTTGTGACCGGCTCGATCAAGATCCTTGATGTGCAGGACCAAAAGATCGGGAATCTCTGCACCCGCCATAACATCCAAGGCAGCCAGCACGATATCATCATCGCTGCTGCCGCTGCCCGTGGTATCAAAGTGAAACCTCGGCTCCAAGGATGTGGCGACAATCTGGCGATCGCCCGCAAAATACAAGCTCTTCTTCGCCATGGCAGCGGCTCCGGCAAAGACATCTGGTGCTTCTGGCATCCGCTGCCGCCGGGAATACACCCCGTTGTGTTCCGGTGTTGTGCCCGTAAGGATCGCACTAATACCGGCATTGGTTACCGGCTGGTAGACGGCCATGGCCCGCTCCGGGGCGGACTGCGAAGCCAAGAACGGGGCGTGTCCATGAGCCACTGCGTACTCGTATTGGTGATAGCCAAATCCATCCAAAATGACCAACAGAACTGCCCGGCCTGCTTCTAGAAACTGCAGTGCATCATGATAGGCGTCGGTAATACGACGTTCCGGGGGATCCAAGACAAGCCCTGCCACATCTGGGATCATGATGCGCCCCTCAGCATCGCGAAATTCCAAGGCGGCTGCAGAGACCGTGAAATGCCCCTCGCCTAGGTCCCTGAGCTCGCCTTTTTCGCCGACCACCATACCGACCTGCGCTGGCACCGAGTCGATTTGATTCAGCAGCGTTTCCCTAGATACTATCTTCTGCGGTGAATACACCGTGGAGATATACTCCCCATCCTCATGCAGCAGGGAGGCTGCTCCTTCGCGACGGTAGTTAAGTGAAAAACCATCCAGCTGCAGAGCACCGGGACTGGTACTGGCAAGGTTTTGTGTCTGCGAAATGGTATGAATGCCAAATCCGTGCTGGTCCGTCTCCCCAACAATGATAATGCGCTCCAGTCGCTTAATGTTAGCACTGGCCGGATGCAGCAAGTGTACCGCTTCCCAGCCGTATTCGCTGGAAAAGGCTATGTAGGATTGGTCTAATCTGTCTCCGTCCACTTGAGCTGCCAGATCATCGGCAATCAAGAACACCGAAAACAGTTCCGTAAGCGGCCGCACTTGCTCTACTACGTCAAGCAAAGGCAAGGCCTGGTACGTACGATTGCGCCGTGTCACCTCTACGGTGTTGGCCAGTGCGTCGGCACCGAGCACCGTGGGTTCAGCTGCATCGCCAAGGACTGGCAGCGGCGGAACATAGCCATCCGTCGAAGCGCTAACTGCTGAGACCGACAGTATAACGGTCAGCAGGACCAAAGAAATGAAATGAAAGATGGTGCGAAATCGGATGTGGTTTGGACTAGATCGGAACAAAGCAGGCTCTCCTTTCATGCTGAGACGACTACATCGTTGGCTGCTGCAGGAGTTGGAACTTCCGTAGTCGCACTAGGAGCTGCCAAGCAATCAGCCCCCCGAGACCTCCCGAAAGTGCCGCCGTACTGGCTGTCAACAACAGCGGAATCAACGGCAGACGAAAGAAGACAAGATTGACCAGCAGTGTGCCGCTGACATTCGCGGCAATGCCGCCCACAAAACAGCAGGCTGCACAGCATCCGCGATGCCGAACGATCCCATAAACAAGATCCACAGCCAAACCGGGAACAACATACGTGATGAGGCTGGCCGCACCATGGGTTCCAAAAAAGCCAATGGCCAGGATGACAATGGCCTGCACGAGGGCGATCACCGTGGCGGCTCCCAACTTGCCAATGATACCCGCACCCAGCACCAGCCAGAGCATGTAAAACCCGCCAGCCAAGGCACCGCCAGGAATGAACAGCGGGCCCGTTATCATGTGCGCTAAGGGGACCACCAGCGGTTTGACCGCGATGCCTAAGCAGGCCATCAACGCCATGATGATCAAGTCAAAAACAGTAAACCGTTCCAAAAAGCGGCTGACCATAGTATCACTACTCCATTTCGACAAGATTCACCGAGTAAAGATCGCGAACCGCTGTGTTGCGAGGCAGCCCATGGAAATACGTCCGCAGGGCACCATCAACAAACAGGATCAGACCGCCAGCCAGATCCGCAGCGGCTACCTGAACGGCATAGCCATCGGCTGCGGCAAATTCATAGAAAGCGGCATCGGCCATACCGATGTAGGCGAACAAATCCAAAATCGCAACACCTGTTGTTTCGCCGATCGTTGTCGTTCCAAGGACGGTCTCGACCTGCGCCATGGACACAAACGCATCGCCGCCCACTGCCAAGAATGTTATGTCCTTAACATGCATGCCTCCTGGAAGATCCGGGCCCAAGAATACAGGGGCTTGGTCGCCAGTCAGCTTAAGATAGGCCCCCATGGCGTTGCCTTTCGTTTCATGTTTGACAAAATCGTCGCTGGCGGTGAATGTCAGACGCTCCCAATCGTGACGCACGGGATGCTCTGCGATCAAGGTCGCAAACGCCAACGCTTGGTCGGTGGAACCGTGATACTCGTAGGGAACCAGTTCTTCCAAACCAGCAATTGTATCCAAGAAGCGGATGCCCTCCACCACGGGTGTTTCTGTGCTGTGCAGAACTTCAATAGTCACCAAGTTGCGTACCCAATACATGGCCCGTTCTTCCGGGATGATAGCCCGCAGCGGCTGCGCATCAGCGGCTAATGGCTCGCCGTCGATGCTATAGGCCAGGAGAATATCCCGAATGGCCAAAATATCCTGGGCTACCTCGATGGAATAACCGTCACCAGCTACCAGCCGGATGGCCTGCAGTTCGGCTTGGTCAAAACCAAGTGCCGTCAGAACGTCTGCGAAGAGAACCCCTTCAGCATCAAACGTGTTCTCGCGCCCCGAAGCATTTACAGCTGTTACTGTCACATTCACTGCTGAGAACTCCTGAAGATCCGCTAAGGAAATCTTGATCGGGTCCTGCTCCAAATTGGCTATGGTCACGTACTGTTCACTCTCCGAGTGGCCCGCAGCATCTACCGCAGCCCCTGTAAAAGCTGTCAGAAAAGCAAACAAGAGTACACCGACTACACTCACGAAATACGTTCTGCCGAAAACCGGGGAATTTTTCCGTTTCACAATAGCACGTTCCTCTCTTTTAGAAAAGTATGCGACTGGAAATTCCAGTCATAGTAGACCTATGTACCGCTAGCCAAGGATACTGCTGCTCACAGCGATGTACCGAGAAAGAAGGAGTTCTGGGAGGAACAGGAAATTCATTCTGCGTAACATCGCTGCCAGGAGCAGAAACCAGACGCAAACACCCATGGTAAACTGGAGGCGACGCGAAAAACCTCCATCACACGAAGCGTGTGAAAGGAGGTTGGTAAACGTAAAGAAACACCTTCTGCGGGCGTACCCACAGCGAATGCTGCTTTATGTTGATCTCCTTTCCCACAGGAGGCTAAGGGATTTCTCCCCAAACCCTACCGGTCAAGGTTTCATGGCCCACAGGAGCTTTAGAAACAATGACTCGGAGACGTTATCTCATTATTCGATTGTTACCACTTTCACGTTTACGATACCACAGACAGCGCAGCGCTGTCAATAAAAACGGAGCGATATAGTGAGAAATTCTCAGGGCTACGCAGTGCAACTGGAAACAGCTCCCACCCCTGGCATGGAGAGAATGGCCCTCCAGGCCATTCTTCCATTATCTTCCTCGCACCAGGTATCTGTAATTTACTGGAAATCTAGGTCGGCAGTTCGCCGCAGCGAACCGACTGAGAATTCCCATCGACCGGACGCCATCCGTTTTGGGCCATCGCCGAACACATCGCCGGTTACCACCATCAGCTGCTCAGCGGCCACCGGAATGTCCACTGTAACTGTCTCACCAGCGTTCAAGTGGATTCTCTGGAATCCCACAAGCCGCTGCCGCTGGGGCATGGGTTCCAACAATACAGCAGGACCAGCGGTACTGCGGACACTTGGCTGGCGAGCAAACACCTGCACGATGTGATCCCCATCCCGATCCCCTTCATTGGTGACGTCAACGGTCACCTGCACCACCGCACGTTCGCTGCTCAAGCCTTCCACTACCAGACCGGAATACCGGAAGGGACTATAACTCAGACCATGCCCAAAGGCAAACAATGGATCATATTGAATTGTGTGTGGTCCGTTATGATGCATGGGCAGCTGCCCGGTATGGAAAGGCCAAGAAAAAGGCAGTCTTCCCGCCGGGTTGTACTCGCCAAATAACACCTGTGCCACAGCATCTCCGGCAGCTGTTCCAGGCAGGTATGCCATCAAGATGGCTGCCGTATGGTCCACCAGCTCGGCAATGAGCAGTGGCCGCCCAGACAACAGCACCAACACCACGTCATGGCCAGCTGCCGCCAGTGACTTAATCAGCTGCTCTTCCTCCCGTGCTAAGCGCGGCTCCAGCCGATCGCCTTCCCCTTCAGCATACGGTTCTTCCCCGAGCACTACGATCACGGCGTCGGCGCCATCAGCCGCTGTCAAGACAGCTTCGCCAGCGGCTTCCACAGCATTATGTCCACCTTGCTCGGGTATCCCCCGCAGATGGTCCACGACGGCACCCGTACCCAACCAGTTCTCAATGCCCTCGAGAATCGTCACCGCCGGCGGATGCGGATGGTTCTCAGGAATCCCCTGCCAATCAATGGTCCAACCACCCATCTGGACGCGCACGTTGTGAGCCGCTGGTCCAATCACCAACACACGCTGTGGCTCCACGCCCAACGGTAGAACACCATTGTTCTGCAGCAGCGTCATGGATTCTAGAGCAGCCCGCAGCGCCAGTGGACGGTGAGCATCAAAAATCCTTTCGTCAGCCGCTTCGGTTTCCGCGTAGGGATCCTCAAAAAGCCCCAACTCAAATTTCAACGTTAAGATCCGCCGAACGGCCTCATCAACACGCTCCATGGAAACAACCCCTGCTTCCACCTGCCGGTGCAGAGCACCAGTGAACTGGGCAGCGTCATGGGGAACCATATACATGTCCACACCCGCATTGATCGCAATACCCACGGCATCAGCGAACGAATCGGTAATTTTATACGTTTGATACAGCTTGTGAATATCTTCCCAGTCCGACACCACGACACCGGTAAAACCCATGTCATCGCGCAGAACATCTGTCAGCAGCTGCCGTGACGCATGCACCGGGATGCCATTGATGGTACCGCTGTTGGGCATAATGACCGACACCCCTTGGTCAATCACCGCTTCGAAGGGTGGATAGTGGATCGTGCGCAGTTCCCGCAGCGACAGAGAAGCGTCCCCGCGATCCTGGCCTTGCAGGGCCACGCCATATCCGAGGAAGTGCTTACCGGTAGCGGCAATTCCCTGCTTCAGATCCGCACCCTGCTGGCCGCGCACAGACGCAGCAGCCAGCGAGCTTGCTAAATAAGGGTCTTCACCAAATGTTTCGTAAAAGCGGCCCCACCGCAAGTCTAAACCAAGGTCAGCCACCGGTCCAAAGTTCCAGTGGATTCCTGTGGCTCGTACATCGCCAGCCGTGGCATGGGCCAACTTCTCCACCAAGTCCACATTAGCAGCAGCCGCCAGTCCTATATTATGGGGAAAAATGGTGGCTCCCAAAACTGTGTTATGCCCATGCACAGCATCAACACCATAGATAATAGGGATGCCCAATCTGCTGTTTTCCATGGCATGGCGTTGGATAGTATTGGTCATCGCCGTCCAGGCCTGCGGCGTGTTGGGTATAGGAGCTGAGCCACCGCCGCTTAGGATTGAACCAACGTGATGGTCCACGAGAACCGTTTGCAGCCAGTCTTCATTCAGCGGACCACGATCCCACTGGCCGCTGCCCATAAGACGAGTTACTTCGATTTGCGTCATCTGGCCAATCTTCTCAGCCAGCGTCATACGCTGCAGCAGATCCTCGACACGCTCTTCGATAGGGCGATCCGGGTCCCTATAGGCAGGTTCACTCCCCCCCGCCATCCCTTTTATCAATAAGACAATAAGATATGCAGCCAAGATTACCTTCATCAACAATCCCTCCAACCAGCCTAAAATAGGATCGCAACAACCATCTGATCAACACAGGTCTAACCTACCACATGATGGCGTTAAAGAAAAGGCATCCGCCGATTCTAGGAAAATAATCTCAACTGAAGTTATTTGAGCGTGTTGGGATGATGCTCTTCGAATCCCGGTATGCCACGATTCCTTCTGCAGTTGCTACTAAACGGTGGCTCCTTATTCCGAGTTACTTGATGGCCAAGGGTCCCTCATGTTGATGTCCGGATTTCGTGCCCGTAAAGTTTGCCAAGGCCCCCTAAGGCATCGGCAGAATCAATGACGGTGTTGATGTAGACTCATAAGCCGACCAAATGTCCCGGCGCAAGCTGCCCTAAACCGACAACACACAGTGTTATCCCGACCCTTGGCTAACGCCTGAGAGAGCAGGGTTTGATTCATTTGTGCAGCGATGGGATTCGAGTGCTTGTGGATGTACACAGTGAAAATGGTTGCCACCAGCCCGAATTCAACGAGTGCGTCTATTTTGGTTTGCCTCACATCCCTCTACTGAAAATCACTACTAAAGAAAGAACACTAAA
>SLOZ01000097.1 GCA_007132255.1 Limnochordia bacterium
CGCGACGATGGAGACCATCATGGCCGGTGAGGCTACACCAGCCCAGATCGGTGCTTTCTTGGCAGCGCTGCGGATGAAAGGGGAGTCTGTGGCCGAGATTACGGCCGGAGCCGCTGTTATGCGGCGGCGCGCTCTTGCGGTAGATCCCGGTATCCCCTATGCCATTGATACCTGTGGAACTGGAGGTGACGGGGCCAACACCTTTAACATTTCGACGGCAGTGGCTTTTGTGGCTGCAGCAGCCGGAGTTCCCGTGGTTAAGCACGGCAATCGGTCGGTATCCAGTCGCAGTGGCAGTGCCGATGTCCTCGAAGCGTTGGGTATTCCGATTCACCTCGACCCAAAAGCGGTGCAGGAGAGCGTCCGCCGGCATAAATTCGGTTTTGTGTTCGCACCCGGCTACCATCAGGCTATGAAGCATGTGGTAGGGCCACGCCGCGAACTGGGTGCTCGGACGATCTTCAATATCCTCGGTCCCTTAGCCAATCCCGCCGCTGTGCAGGGCCAGGTTCTGGGGGTGTTTGACGGTGCGCTGACTGAAGTGATGGCCCAGGTTCTGCGGGGCTTGGGTGTCGAACGGGCCATGGTGGTACATGGCCTGGATGGCCTAGATGAAATTACATTGACCACGAACACGCAGGTCAGTGAGCTGCGGGATGGCCAAGTGAAGACGTACTTTCTTGACCCCCGGGATTACGGTTTCGCCTATGTTAAACCGGAACTTCTGCGGGGTGGTGATAGCGAAGAAAATGCAGCTATCATTCTGCGAGTGCTGCGGGGTGAGGCGGGACCCGCCCGTGATGTGGTGGTGTTGAATGCTGCTGCGGCGCTCTTGGTCGGGAAACATGCTGATACCATGGCGCAGGGCGTACGCCAAGCACAGGTGGTATTGGATAGTGGGCAGGCATTGGATCTGGTCCACAGACTGCGAGCCGGTGATCACGGAGAGGTGGCGGCGGGATGATCCTCGATGACATTTTGGCCCGTAAGGTTCGACAGTTAGCGGAAGAGAAGCAGCAGTATCCCATGACCGCAATGCAAGAAGCGGCCGAACAGTGCCAGCGGACCGTACTGGATTTTCCCGGTGCCCTGGCTCAGGAGGGCGTGCAGATTATCGCCGAGGTCAAGCGGGCGTCGCCATCCAAGGGCCTCATCTGTCAGGATTTTCAACCTACCCAGATTGCCCGGGAATATGCTGCGGCCGGCGCAGCGGCTGTGTCGGTATTGACCGAGAAGCACTTTTTCCAAGGGGATGATGCATATCTGCAGGGGATCCGCGAGCAAGTGGCACTGCCGCTTTTGCGGAAAGACTTTATCCTCGATGGCTACCAGGTCTACCAAGCGCGCGTCATCGGTGCGGATGCGATCCTGCTGATTGCAGCTGCCCTCGATGATAAGCAGCTGGACACACTCCTGGAGCTGGCAGATTCGTTGGGGCTGCACTGTCTGGTGGAGGTGCACAATGAACTGGAGCTGCAGCGGGTTTTGAATTTTGATGTCAAGGTGATCGGGATCAACAATCGTAATTTGCATACGTTTGAGGTGAGCCTGCAGCATACGGCTGCCTTACGGCCACTGATTCCAGACGGGATTCGCTTGGTCAGTGAAAGCGGAATTCACAGCCGAGACGATATGATCCAGCTGGCCGAATGGGGTGTGGATGCTGTACTGGTGGGTGAAAGCTTGATGCGGGCTCCATCCATCGCCGAGAAGATTCAAGAACTGCGGGGTGGCGACCATGACCGCGGTTAAGATCTGCGGTCTGCGGCGTCCGGAGGATATTGCCATGGTGAATGCCCTGCGTCCGGAGTATGTGGGATTTGTGTTCGCTGCCAGCCGTCGGCAGGTGACCGTTCCCGAAGTTCAAGCCTTGGCTGCGAATTTGGCGCCCGAGACGCAGCGGGTTGGTGTCTTCCTGGACCATTCGGCCGACTTTGTCCATGGGGCTGTGAAACTGTGCGCCTTGGATGTGGTGCAGCTGCATGGTTCGGAGTCGCCGACGTTTTGTCGGGAGTTTGCCACCAGCCAGGTGTGGAAAAGTTTTTCGGTGCGGAATCCCGGCAGCTTGGCAGCGATGTCCCGGTATGATGTGGATGGTTACCTGCTCGATGCCTATCACCCAGACATGGCTGGCGGTTCTGGTCACAGCTTTGACTGGCAATTGGCGGCAGGTTTAAGCCGAAGTTTCCATTTAATCTTGGCTGGTGGTCTGCAGCCAAACAATGTCCGTCCGGCCATTGCGGCAGTAAAACCCCAGGTGGTGGATGTCAGCAGTGGTGTCGAGCGCGACGGCTTCAAAGATAGAGAGTTGATGCGGCAATTCATAGATGAGGTGAGACGCGATGAGTCAAGTTCAAACAGCTAGATTTGGCCAATTTGGCGGTCAGTTTGTGCCGGAGACCTTGATGCCGGCTTTGTTGGAGCTGGAGCAGGAATATAATGCTGTTAAGGATGATCCCCAGTTCCAGAAGGAGTACCATTCGCTGCTGCGGGACTATTCTGGGCGGCCGACACCGCTCTACCGTGCTCAGAGGCTGACCGAGCACTTGGGTGGGGGACGCGTCTATCTGAAACGGGAGGACCTTAACCATACGGGAGCCCACAAGATCAACAATGTCGTCGGGCAGGTGCTGTTGGCCCAGCGCATGGGCAAGCGGCGCATCATCGCTGAAACCGGGGCGGGACAGCATGGGGTGGCTACGGCTACGGTGTGTGCCATGATGGGTCTGCCCTGCGAGGTCTACATGGGAGCCGAGGATGTGCGAAGGCAGTCATTGAATGTGTTTCGCATGGAGCTTTTAGGAGCGCAGGTCCACTCGGTTTCGTCAGGAACGGCAACCTTGAAGGATGCGACGAACGAGGCCATTCGTCACTGGGTGGCCAATGTGGACACTACGTTCTATGTGATTGGCTCTGTGGTGGGGCCGCATCCGTATCCCACCATGGTACGGGATTTTCAGCGGATCATTGGTGATGAGACCAAAGAGCAGATCTTGGCCGTGGAAGGGCGACTGCCGGATCATCTTGTGGCTTGTGTGGGCGGTGGCAGCAATGCTATGGGGCTTTTTTATCCGTTTCTGAACGATCTCGAAGTGCAGCTTCTGGGTGTGGAGGCGGCAGGTTTGGGTTTGGCTACGACGGCTCACGCAGCAACATTGAGTCTTGGTTCACCCGGTATTCTGCACGGTATGCTGACCCAGCTTTTGCAGGATGATGATGGGCAGATCCAGCCGGTGCATTCGATTTCGGCCGGGCTGGACTATCCCGGGGTAGGGCCGGAGCACGCTTATCTGCAGGCGACGCAGCGAGCCCGGTATACGTCGGTGACAGATGCCGAAGCGCTGGAAGCGTTCCAAGTGCTGTGCCATTTGGAAGGGATTATTCCGGCGCTGGAAAGTGCCCATGGGTTGGCCGGCTTGATGAAGTTAGCGCCAACTACAAATCCGGATGCGGTGATTGTGCTGAACTTGTCTGGTAGAGGCGATAAGGATGTACACACAGTCTTGGAGGCGTTACAGGGAGGTGCATCGCATGAGTAGAATCGCCGATGCGTGGCAGAACGTGCAGAAGCAGGAACGGCGAGCGCTTATAACGTACATTACGGCGGGCGATCCCACCATCGTTGACACCGAACGGTTGGTGCTGGCGATGGAGCGAGCCGGGGCGGACATTGTTGAGCTCGGTATTCCGTATTCGGACCCCTTAGCCGACGGTCCGGTGATTCAGCGGGCCGCCAAGCGGGCTTTGGATGGCGGCTTGAAGGTGCGTCACTGCTTGGCGGCCGTGGCGCACCTGCGGCAGCAGACAGAGATACCCTTGGTGTTCTTGGTGTACTATGCTACGGTGTTTAAGTATGGTGTCGAAGACTTTCTGACGGATTGCAGCCAGGCGGGATTGGACGGCCTGATCATTCCCGATCTGCCGCTGGAGGAACGCAGCCAGCTGCGAGCATTGGTGGCCGATAAGGGCTTAGATCTCGATCTGATTCCCTTGGTGGCACCTACGTCCGGCAAACGGATTCCAGATCTGGTAGAGGGTGCCAGTGGCTTTGTCTACTGTGTGTCATCGCTAGGAGTTACTGGTGTGCGGGAAAGCTTAGGCAGCCAGGCACAGGACGTTACCAGTGCTGTGCGGCGTTATACGACGGTTCCTGCCGCTTTGGGATTTGGTATTGCCCGTCCGGAACAAATTCAGGAGCTGTGGGATGCGGCGGACGGTTTCATTGTGGGCAGTGCCATTGTGCGGGAATTGGAGGCAGGTTTAGCGGCTAAGGACAGCGAACAACGAGTATATGCTTTGGTGCGCCAGCTGCGGGATGGTGTCGAG
>SLOZ01000260.1 GCA_007132255.1 Limnochordia bacterium
AAGGGATTTCTCCGGCCACAACGACGGAAAATTTCAGTCGGAACAGAGAAAATCAGCACGTTCCTAGCAGACCTGTTTCACAGAGAACAAAGCGTGGTTTAGGACCGAGTACGAAATGCTGCATAGCAGGCATTTCCCCGAGCGGAACAGTCAACGTTGGGCGTTGGACCCGGTCTATGCAACAGGCCTGCTAGACCATGGTTATTCTTGATCATCATACAAAGTGACTTCCAACTGCATTTGGTATTGGCTTAACCGTTCGTTCAAGTAGTCAGATAGCTCAACGAGCTTTCGTCTGTCAAACCAAGTGGCGCTCTCAGGCATGATGCACACCCTTCCAAAATTGCCCTGAGTCTCAAAACCACAATACCCGCTTCCCGAGACCGTCTAATTTTTGAGCAGGAGAAGCATACCGTCCATGGCGATTGCTGGAACCAAAGGAAATTATAGCAGCAATATCTGAGCATTCGAAGACGCGTTAGCGTTGAAAAACAATGAAGTGCTGTCGGCGGTATGGCGAGATCTCCTGCTGGCATTCTCTGGATCAGTCACTCAAGTGATCTTTCATCCACCCAGGCAGGCCGAATGCGGCTTCCGGTAGATGACAGCGACTGTTGATGACACTGATCCCCGTCCAATCGTCTTCGAGATCCAGTACATTTATGCAGCAGTTAGATTGGCGAAAGCGCATGGGAGTTTCGCCATTCAGCCCCAGGGCAACCTGTATCAGGAACGAGTTGAACGTTCCATGAGCGAAGACGGCGCACGTCTTATCCGCGAATTCTTCGCGCAGGCGCTGGATAACCCGCTGGGCACGGACGAAACTCTCGGCATCTTCCTCTCCGCCCGAGTAGATCCAGCCGTCTTCGGAGCAAGTGTCCGGCAGTTGGACCCGGGGAAACTGCTGCATAAGCTCCGAACGTGGTGGCCCAATATAGCGTCCTTCAGTGCGAACTTCGACTAAATCTGCCCAGACCTGAATAGGCAGGTCGAGCTTGTCGGCCAAACGTTCAGCAGTGGCTAGACAGCGGATAAGGGGGCTGGCCAAAATATGATCAAAGGCAATTTGGCTCAGATAATGGGCAGTGATTACAGCTTGATTGACGCCATAGGCAGTAAGGGCAGAGTCGGGAATGTCATTCATTACCGTATTAGCTAGAGATTGCCCATGGCGGATTAGAAAAAGTCTCATAGGGTGCTCCTTTCAGCTCCTGTTTAGCTTAGCGTTGGTTGGTTTCTTATGAGAATTCGCTATGCGGTCATGGTCTCCTCCTGGGACCGTTGATTCGCTGCAAATGTAAATAACTTCCATGTACCAGGTACATGGAAGTTAATGGAAGTTAATCGAGTTTGTTTGGAGTTAGTGGAAGGCAACGATGCTCACAGCGCAGGAGCACCCCAGTTAGGTCCGGAACTGTGTTTCGACTAGCTCACACAAACGCACTGAGCGTCCAATACAGCACTGCAGCCAGAACTCCGGCAAACAGTGGAGTTAGAAACCAGCTGGCAAAGATCCGTTTCAGCTGCCTGACATTCACCATTCCGATCCCCTTAACCAAACCCACACCCACTACGGCTCCCACGATGGCCTGCGATGAAGAAACGGGAACGCCGAATCTGGCAAAGACCTGTAGGCCAATACCTGCCGCCATCTGCGCCGCCAGTGCTCCCGGATAGTCGAGAGTCGTGATTCCGCTGCCGACGGCCTGGGTAACCCTCCGTCCAAAGATAAAGGCCCCGAAGGCCAAGGTAATACCAGATGCAATGGCAATGACAGTTCGCATCTCGGGGAATTTGGCCACCATTGGGCCCAAGCCGGCGCCGAAGGCGTTCGAACCCATCGAGAACGCAAAATAACCAGATGAAGCAATCACTAGATAGACAAGGACTTGTTCCCACTGCAGAGATTGCCGAACCTGCTTTGTTAAACGCAGAAGTCCCATATAAAGAAAATAGGCTGTGGCCATTGTCAGAAAAGGGCTGATGATCCAAGAGCCAACAATGCGGACCAAGATACTGACGCGAAAGAGCTCCGGTTGAAAGCCGACGATAGCAACCCCTGCACCTGCCACGGCCGCCACGATGGATTGAGATGTGGATAGCGGCAGACCGAATTTCGTCGCGAGAAACACCGAAACACCGGCAGCCAATAGAGCGACTGCCGTGGCTAGGTCGGAGACCTGTCCCGTGGGGAACCAATAATCCAGTTCAGCTGCTGCCTGTTCGGACGGTGGGACGCCGTGGTACAGTTCGAACGCGGAACTGTTTGTGATAAGAATTCCGCTGCCCATGGTATCCATCACCCTATGGCCTTGCAATAAGGCTCCCGCCACGACAAAGACAGCCATCAAGATGACGGCATTGCGAAACCGCAGTATGTTCGCTCCGACGGGAACCCCAATACAGTTGGCTGCATCATTGGCTCCGGTGTTCCAAGCTACAAAGAAGCCGCTCAGCAGCATAAATGCAACGATGAAATCCATGGAATCACCCTCATTTCGGTGAGCGGTGTGGTAAGAAGCTGCTGTTGAATGATTCAGTTAAAGTCTCGGGCCATGGTCTCGGCCTTGCGCTCTTGCACTGTGCGCTCTTGCACTCTTGCACTGAGCCCTGTTGCGCTGTGCTGGAGTAGACGGCGGAGTGCAGCAGCGCTATGTTAGTGGCACCTCAACCGCTGCGTACGGCAACGATGACTTCCAGTTGGTTGCCTGAGTCTTCGATGATGTTGGCCAAAGCAGCTAAATTGCGTACGAACATCCGATAGAGCATCTTAGTCGCTAGATCTATGTCTTCATTATCCAGGATGTGAAGGATCATGGCGTCTTCGATATCATCGACGCCCGACTCGATCTCCTCGATTTCATGGGTAAGCGCTGGGATATTGCTCATGTCAACGAACAGGTGCTGAACTGCTTGAATCAACAGGGTATACTGCCGTTCGATTTGGTTCATAATCTCCGTTAGGCCGTCGTGGCCGAGGGTTTCGAAGTCAATGAATCGCAGGAAAAAGGGGTCCAAGAGATCTTCGGCCTCATCGGCCACATCGTCGATAAGCTCCAGCAGGTTCATCATGTCTCCGCGAGTGTTTGGCATCAATGAGCCTTGAACCATGTGGTTAATGACTTCGCGCCGGAGATCATCGGCGCGGCTCTCAAATTCATGGGCTAGACGAACCGATTCCGCCACTGACTCTAACGCAGCGCCCTGCGATAGCTCTTTAAGAGCTGTGAAGGCATGTGTGAGCGATTGGCCAACGGCGTCGGAGAATTGGTGAAATAGTTCTTCAACCTTGCGATAGTTTCCCCATAGGAACATGGTCGAACACCCTTTCTCTAATCATCTTCATTGCACGAGTTAACCGCTTGGGGCATGCCAACGATTGTGCTGGTCAGTACAATGGGCATAACAATAATATAACATTAATGATCCAGTGATGCAAATGGAAATACCAGCAATCGTCCAGTTCCCTGAGGGCGTCGCGCAGAATCTACGGAGGTTTCCAAAGATTTCTTTAAAGAATCTGCGCTTCCGGCGGTGTTGAGGCAGGAATTAGCAGTGAACGCACCAAAGTAAAGAAAACAAAGAAAAGAGAGTTTTCGAAGAGTTTTCAAATAGTTTCCGCCAGATCATCGATAGGCGAAAGCCCTTTGCCTTTGGTAGGGAACCACCAGTTTTTCTGCCCGTTCAGCACGTGCTGCGAACATCAAGCCGGATAGCAGAGGGAGGGATTGCTTTGAAGCGATGTCGAGATTGGCCAAACTGGTTCCGTGTTTATGCTGCATGTATCTTGGTTTTGTCCCTTGTTACAATGGGGTTTGGGATACCGACCCGTGTTGTTTGGGCCCAATCACAGGCATTCCAAGAGGCAGAGACTGTGGAGGAACAGTCGCAGGCTTTGGCGCAGGCGCTGCTCACAGCTCACTCCGCTTACCAGATCGAGCAGATTCTCTACCAGCTCTTCAGACATCTCGATGTTGGGGTTTTCGACCGGGTTGGGCAGCCACTGTTTCCCGGCTTTGCTGACACGGACGAAGATGACTTCTACCTCTACGATTTTCAAGTACGTCTGTTGGCCGAGTCCTTTTACAAACAGGAATATGTTCCCTTGGAGGACGTCATTGCTCTCTGGCGGGATGCCGGCTTAGTGGTCATTGGACCTGATGCCGATGCCTACAGTGACATCGATGGAGTCACTGTGGAGAAGGCCATGCGCCAATTGCGCCGTTGGGCGGAGGATAAACCCGATGAAATGCAGGGCTTTTTGATCCGGTTCATTGATCAGCTGGCGGACCGGGACGAGGCACCCTTCGATCTGCTAG
>SLOZ01000416.1 GCA_007132255.1 Limnochordia bacterium
AATCATAAGCCGCTAGCGCCGAGAAAATCCGCCGCGCATCCTCGTCCCGGATAACCAAATGTGTACCGGCGGGATCTACCACCTCCACAGCTTCCACGATCAGCGGCAGCATCAAAGGGTAGGTTGCATGGGCAGCCACCCGCTCAGAAACCGGCGGCACCAGTTCGGGTCCATAGGCCACGACACCGGTTTCTTGAACAAACTCCCAAGATGCAAAGACACCACCGTACACCAACTGCCCCGATTCCGTAATAATTCGCGGACTCATGCTGCGGCCCGCGGGCAGATGGCGCGCATCAACAACCAGACCTGTATATACCGTCGCGTAGGTCTGCAATTTATCCTCCCAAAACTGCCGCACCTCGTCGCTGCTGGTGCGTACTCTGCGAATTTCCAAATCCCGCCAGCGGTAATCTCCCCGGTGGGATGCACGCAGAACCATACGCGTCCCTGTCGCTTCGGCCGGCACCGGAATTTGCACAGAAACAATCTGCCAATCCGTGGGTGAAACCAATCCCCGCTCAATTTGGCGAAATTCCAAAATATGATCGTGGTCATCGACACTCTCGACGCGCAGAATGACCTGGCCAGGTCCTGTCACTGCCTGCATAGATAGTTGGATCTCATAGACAACACCCGGTTCCAGTTCCAGGTCTCGCTCAAAACCCTCACCGGGACTCAACGTTACTAACGAACTGCTGGCGCCCACAGATAATGGCCAAGTGAGTACCAGCAGAATCACTGCGGTCATGACGAACCATTTCATAACACATCTCTCCCCCAAAGAACATGATCAACGGACATTCCGTATAGCTTATTCGCAGAGTTGGATCCATATTCGACCGAGATCCCTCGGTGCAATACCATTTTGTGTGGTAAGATTAGGGCGAACGCAATCTGCCCCACACCATGGTTCTGTTTGGTGTCCGGCCGCCGAAAGGTGACTGCACTTCAACCCAGCACCTATTTTCATCTGCAAGGAGGAGCACATCTATGGAAGATAAACTGCAGCGAGATTATCCCATGAGCTTAGCCACATCCCTAGGCGTGGGCGGTCCTGCCGAGTACTTTTTCCGGCCGTCTTCGGCCGCAGATATCCAGTGGGCCTTGAGCTTCGCTGATGAACGAAACCTGCCCGTCACCACCATTGGCTATGGCACCAATCTGCTTGTTCGAGATGGCGGAATTCGCGGGCTGGTGATTCAATTGGCTGATTCTATCGCCCATGCGGATGTCCACGATACGATCATCACCGCCACCTGTGGCTGCCTTTATGGTTCCATCAGCAAATTGGCAGCGCATCACAGTCTTTCTGGTTTGGAGTACGCTGTGGGCATTCCTGGCGGACTCGGCGGCGCCCTGTTCATGAATGCCGGCGCTTACGATGGCGAAATCGGCCCCTTGGTTCGTGAAGTCCATTGGGTCACCGCGTCTGACAGCGGCATTTGGTACGCACCTGATTATACATACTCCTACCGTTACAGCAAACTCCAGGAAACTCCTGTCATCGTAACCAAGACTGTTCTGGAGCTGCGCCACGGTGACCAGACTACGATCTACGAAAAAATGAACGACCTTCAGGATCAGCGGCGCTGCCGGCAGCCTCTGGAGTATCCCAGCGCCGGCAGTACCTTCAAACGTCCCAAAGGTCATTTTGTTGGCCCTTTGATCGAAGAAGCGCAGCTCAAAGGCTTTACCATCGGCGGCGCCCAGATCTCAGAAAAACACTGTGGCTTCATTGTTAACCGCGGCGGGGCTACAGCCAGCGATGTGCTGCGGTTGATCGAACACATTCAGACGACCATCCAGACCAAGTTCAGTGTCGAACTACAGCCAGAGGTCCGGATTATCGGCCTCCCGTAGTCTCGCTTATCTTGCCCTCATACGCCTGCTGCAGAGTACGAGTCAGCGGACCTGGTGCGCCGTTCCCGATCACAGCTTCAGCCACCTCGACCACGGGCATCACTTCTATACCTGTACTGGTTATGAAGACCTCGTCGGCTGCCACGAGTTCCTGCCTGCCGAAGTACGCCTCTTCCGCAGGAATACCTGCTGCTGCTGCCAACTGCAGTACATAGCTCCGGGTAATGCCCGGCAGAATGTGATGACTGAGAGGCGGTGTCTTCAAGACACCGTCTTTAATCATGAATACATTGCTGGACCCGCCTTCAATGACACCAAAACCCTCACGCTCAAAGAGGGCTTCGCCAGCACCTTGACGGGCGGCGGCATCCTTGGCCAAAACATTGGGCAGCAGATTGACAGATTTGACGTGGCACATCAGCCAACGAATATCTTTCGTGACGATCACTTTAATCCCATTCTCCCAAGAAGCACTGAGATTGGGATAATCCCTCGTATACGCCATCAGGTTAGCTTCCACACCATGCGGAAATACATGGTTGCGGGGAGCTGTCCCCCGAGTCAGCTGCCAGTAGACGATGCCATCCTGCTGGTCGTTACGGGCAATCAACTCTTTGAAGATGGTCCGCAGCGAGTCGACCGTCCACTTATGTTCAATCTCGATCACGGCAGCTCCCTGAAGCATGCGCTGGACATGGTCTTCCAAACCAAACATCGTCCCACGATACACACGAGCCACTTCATACACTCCATCGCCAAACTGCGTTCCCCGATCCTCGATGGGCAGCGCAGCCTCAGAAAACGGCCGAAATTCATTATTCACAAACGCCCACTGTGGCATGGCATTCACGCACCCTTTCTTTTTGAGACGTGGATAGTGGCTCGCAACTGCTCAGCCAACTCCCTGTCATACTGGGATATGGTTTCAAGATAGGCTGGAATATCTCCTGCAAACGACAAAACTTCTCCAAAGTAAGCCATCTCCAAATTGCTGCGCAGCCGATGCAGCCAAGCAGTGGAGTGCTTCGCCTCGCGCTCTCCAACCAAAGCTTCAATAACATCCCCGAGAGCTCCGGCCATCAACGGTCGGTCCAACGTCTTGCGTCCTGCGGTCACGGCTTGACTGGGATCGGACGCCGGAACACTGGGAATATCACCCGTGACCAGAATCTGGTCCAACTCGTCCTTCGCCGCTCCGATGCCACAAAGAACGCCACTGCAGCCAGCGCAGTGCTCGCTGCCCAAGCACAGCTGACCAACCAACCCGCGAATATCAGAAAGCTGCTGGTAGAGTCGTTCCGAGGCTCTACGAAAAGCAGTGTCCTGTGGTTCAGGTGTGCGCAGTCGCTGGTAAATCGGCAGAGCAAAAGCAGTAAACAGACCTAGAAACACAAGTAAGAACGGTCCTGCCAGCAGTGGTTGTAGGAGAAACGAAGGTGCCCGCAGACCCAACGTGGTTAAACCAAAGGCGGTGAAGATGGCCGCCGATGCCAATTTCATCGGTTCCTCGGGAACACGCTTGCCGAATCGACTGCCCACCCAGATACCCATGGCACTGGTCAGCACCATGCCTGTGACGGTCCCGGCCAGAACAATCCATGGTGCGGTGGAACCGGCTGCCAGGGTGATAGCGGTCAACTGAGTTTTGTCGCCGAGTTCCCCAATAAAGAAGGCCAGAGCCACCGTGAGCAAGGGACCCCAACGGCGCTGACCTTCCTTGGTGGCTTCCTCGTCATCGTCGGAGTCACGCAGCGTCCACAAAGCAAAGCCCAAAAAGAGGAGGCCAGCAGAGACCTGTAGTCCCTGAACGGGCAGGGCGTGGGACAAATAGGCCCCGATCACCACGGCCACACCGTGATTGGCCAGCGAGCCAAGGAATACGCCTCCCAAAACCTGTTTCACCGAAAAACGCACAGCAAACGTAAGCGCCAAGATCTGCGTCTTGTCACCCAACTCAGCCATGAAGATCAAGAATGCAGCGGACACATATTCCTGCAGCAAAACCAGCACCTCCCAACCGTTTTTGGGACCAAAAAAAGACTTCTGGCAGGAAATTCCCGCCAAAAGTCTCGCTCGGTGCATACTGGGTAGAACCAGGCCCGTCTGCTCAGCATGATCACTGTGTGAGCGGCACCGGCCAGCATGTTGATTCTACCACCCCCTGGAGAGGGGCAGCTACTCCCTTTTGGTGTCTTTATTGTACCAAACTTGGAGCACAACAGCAAGCCCTCTGGATAAGGGATTCCTTGGGCAGTTGATCAGTCGGTGCAGTCTCACGGACGACAGCTGAAGGTGCCAACGCATCGCCGTCACCAATGGAAATGCCTAACGCCGCAGGGCCCAGCGCTCCATGTCGGCCAACACCCGCTGGGCTGTCGCTTCGTCATTTGCCCCCACTACCTGGGAGATCAGAACACCTTCCGGTCGGAGCGTCTCCATAACAAGGGGGAGCTCC
>SLOZ01000017.1 GCA_007132255.1 Limnochordia bacterium
CCATTTCCTCCCAGAGACCTCGCAGTTCTTGGATCTGTTCCGGGGGTTCCTCACCGGTTCGGCCATCAGTGTTAACCCAGTCTCCCCACAGTGGCCACTTAGAACGTTCCCAACCGGGTGTCCAAGGAACTGTGAACTGTGGGCGGACTGGCCATAGGACGTCACTCATACCGCCTTGATGCCACATCGTTGCATCCATCAAGTTGGCTGGTGCCCGCTGCGAAGCCAATTCTCCAGAAACCGCTCGATAACGGACATCGATCCCGATCTCAGCCCAGTATTGGGATACTAACTCGACATTGGGCGTCTTAGGCGTTTCGATATCAACGTACTCAATCTCGAAAAACAGACGCTCGCCATCGGCTCGCAGCCTGAAGCCATCAGAGTCCCGGGCATCAAGACCCATTTCGTCCAGTAATTGTTCAGCTCGTTGGGGATCGTATTCCGTGTAAGCGGTGGCAAATTCCGGTCGGAAATAGGCACTGGAATCGACAACCGTCGCCTGCCTAGGTGCCGCTTGACCAAAATAAATGACATCGTTGAGCTCGTCACGGTCAATGGCCAAGGAGAGCGCCCTGCGAAAACGAACGTCCTGGAAAATCTCCCTCAGAGCCGGGTCATTATGAGTCATATTGACCATATAAATCACTTCGTTGCCCTTCCCTGCGTCGCGGAGGAACACATTGTAACCCGATTCCTGTTCATACATCCGATATAGAGGGTAGTTATCGATACTGGTGTTGAGACCTGCGAAGTCCACGGACCCACTGATGATCATACCATTCATGACCTCGCGGTCTGAGATGATCTCGCCCTCAATGCGGTCGATATACGGCAGCTGGTTACCTTCCTGGTCAACTTTCCAGAAATAGGGGTTGCGCTCAAAGATCCTCCGGTCAGCCGTGATGGCGACCAACACATAACTCGACAGTGTGGGTCGATCGGGGTTGATGGGAACACCCCATGCTGTTTGATTCTTATTAGCAAACAGCTCATACCAAGCATCAAATCCGGCATCGCTGGTCATCGTGTCCAACGCAGCCTCATCCACATAGGCAGGATGGAACTGGGATAGATAGTGCTTCGGGAAGAGGAAATCCCAGCCGCCAGCATGTACCATTTCGTTGATGAAGAAAGGATTGGGACCCGCAAACTCAATGATCAGATGATAGTCATCGACTTGGGTCATCTTCATCACTTCACCATGAGCTCGCCACTTCACACCGACCACCGGCGTGAGATCTTCGTTGAGCAGTACGTCCTCATACCAAAACATCAGATCATCTGTGGTAAATGGCTCGCCATCGGACCAACGCATGCCTTGACGCAGGTAGATATGCCAGGTTTGACCTCCGTCGGTTGAATCCATGGACTTAGCGACATGGGGCAGAAATACCGATGCTCCGTCATCCGGTTTGACGAGATTGGGAAACGGCATCGATAGAATATCGTCGCCCTGACTCGTAGCGCTCAACGTGACTGTACGCAGTGTACCTCCATATTGACCAACGGAATCGTATGGCGTTACAACATAAACATCATCTGGTACCGGCAAGCGGTCTTCTACCGGTGGCAGGTCGCCAGCAGCCACTCGTTCTTGGAGCATCGGAGCTTCAGAATAGCTGGCTCCGGCAGCATTCGCCACCAACAACAAACAAGCAAGAATGGTTAGTATCCCTAAAATTCGAAGTCTTTTCACCTTTCATCCTCCTATCGTATTCTTGTCTAGATTGACTATATGCTATGAATATCTAGCTTCCATCACCTCCCTTCCATCACTTCCCGATCGGAAGCTCAGTGAATACCTGCGCGATGTCAGCTAATACCCAGACGCTCGTATTGCTCATCCGGACTATCGTGTTCTTGCATGGCTGATTGCAGTACTTCAATCAAACGCTGCTCCAATGCCTTATCCTCAACGGGACGCAGTTGTTCATAGTCCACAGTCAAATCGAAGATCTGTGATTGGCTGACTTCGTCGCGCCTTGGGATCGGCATAGGAATCTTATACACCGGGTAGTCTGTGTACTTCAAAAACCTACCCATGGATATTTGTTCGGGGTGTTCCCGCCCGATAAACCGCCAAAGGGTTGTGGGGATCGCTCCGTAGAGGTGCAGTGGCTGGTTTCTGGCCTGCGCTGCCCGAAAGTACGTATAACGACCGTCGTAAACGTTAACCGCACTGCCGAACCATCCGAACAAACAGGCAGCCCGGACTTCGTCAACCTCACCGCGCAATAACGGCAGCATACTGTGTCCATGGATCGCAGACGGCAGTTCGACGTTGTGAAAGTCCAAGATCGTGGGAAACAGGTCAATGTTCTGCGTAATCGCCTCACAGCGGGTTCCTGCACCGACATCATTGGGCAGATGAACCAGACACGGCAGATGGGCCATTTCGTTGTAGGCGTGCATAAAGTTCTTGCCCGTAAAGCCATGCTCGCCCAGCATGTGGCCATGATCGGTGGTAAAGATGATCAGTGTATCCTCCCAAAGGTCTTGCTGATCGAACTCATCCAACAACTTACCGAGCCAGTGATCGGCCATCGTCAGCGTTGCAGCGTAGCGATTGCGCACATGCTCAATGGCTTCCGGAGACTCCTCGACAGTTTGGTACTTAGGCCAGTCAAAGCGTGGTCCGTCATAGGTGTCGTTGTACATGTCTAGATACTCCGCTGTGCAGTCGAAAGGCTCGTGAGGATCGAAGCCTTCAATCATTAGGAAAAAGTTGTCGGCGCCGCGATTATCTTGAAGCCAGCGACATCCCGAGGCCAGCGTCTGCGGTGTCGAGTAATCGGCATCGCTGGTAAAACGGGTACGGTTCAGTTCATACTGTTCCGAAGCGCGACCAAGCATATTTTCCGGAAGCGTTGCACCGCCAACCCGCGACACCCAAGGGTCAAACTCTTGGCCGCGATGAAAATCCCAAGAATTGAAGGCCTGGCAGTAATTCTCACCGCCAGTCTCGAAATAGTGACTATGGTCCGTTGTAATGTGGGTGAAGACACCGGCTTTGCGGAGCAGTTCCGGTAGTGTCACGTCGAATGGTTCAATAGGCCCCCAAGGGCGTTCGAGAAAATTGAGGCGCCCAGTCATGATGTCCCGTCGAGCTGGCATACACGGTGCTGATCCCAGCCAATGGTTGTCCATCGTTATACTGCGAGCGGCCAGACGCTCAATGTTCGGGGTCTTGGCGAATGGTTTACCGTAGGTACTTAACATGTGTCGGTTCAACGTATCCAGTAAGATTAGGATGGTTTTCACTGCGTGATCCTCCCACTTTTCGTTGTCCTAAGAAGGTGTTGATTTTCTCTGTTCCGACTGAGATTTTCCGTCGTCGTGGCCGGAGAAATCCCTGGTAGAGGGATTTCTCTCCTCTTGTTTTGCGGTCCAATGATCACATTATCAACACTTTCCTAAGTCAGCCTTGGTTCTCCCACCAGCACAGTCCTTTGGCCTGTCACAAGGCCGGCGTCAATCACATCGGGCACGTTGTCGAGTCGCCGGTTATGTTAAAATTCGTCATTATTCGATAAATTCCTGCGAACATGTCCGACAACTTATGAGGTCTTCGAGAATTTGTTTGCCATGGTTTGTCGTCTAGCGTTTCCCTCAGAACCACCAAAACGAAGAGAGGAATGATGCTCCATGACCAACGAACACCCGAACATTCTATTCATTCTCACCGACGACCAAGGTGCCTGGGCCCTGGGCGCCGCGGGCAACGATGAGATCATCACGCCGAACTTGGATCGACTGGCTGAGGAAGGCATCCTTTTCGACAACTTTTTTTGTGCATCACCCGTTTGTTCACCGGCGCGGGCTTCGATCCTGACCGGCCGCATCCCGTCTCAACACGGCGTTCATGATTGGATTCGTGGCGGCAATGTCAAGCCGGATCCCGTTATGTACCTAGAAGGCTTCACCACCTACACCGCTCTGTTAGCGGAGCATGGCTACACCTGCGGTCTATCGGGCAAATGGCATCTTGGACATAGTGCACTGCCGCAGCACGGTTTTGATCATTGGTATGTCCATAAGGAGGGCGGCGGTCCGTACTACGGTGCTGAAATGTTTCGCCATGGAGAACTGATCAAAGAAGATCGGTATCTTACGGACTGCATCACCGATGATGCTTTGGAATTCATTACAGCTCAGGCGGGAGAGGAGTCGCCATTTTACCTTGGTGTACACTACACAGCTCCCCACAGCCCGTGGGATGCTGAAGAACATCCGGAGAAATTGCGTGAGCTCTATGCTGACTGTGCCTTTGACTCGTGCCCCAACCTACCCATGCATCCCTGGCAGATAA
>SLOZ01000446.1 GCA_007132255.1 Limnochordia bacterium
TCGCACAAAAACACGGGGATTCCCCGTCGCTCCAATAGACCCTTGACGTCCTCCTGCAGCACCGCGTTCCCCGCATAAATCACAGGAATTGCCAGACCTTGGTCAGCTAAGGCCTTAGCCACGGCCTGCGCATTATACCAAGGCGTCTCTTCATCACCGTAATCGACGCCTCCAGCCAACAAGATGACGTTGGGTTTCAACTCCACCAGGCTCTGCAGCTGCCGAGTCGTCATCCTCCCCGCCGTCACCATTTTGACCACAGCCCCACCACCCAAAGCAGCTTCGCGAGCAGCCCTGACTGTCATGTCATACGTTAGACCATGAACACTCATGCGCAGCCCACCAGCTGCACTGCTGGCAGCCGTGTACATGTGGGCCTCGATTGCATCGGTCCCAACCTGTTCGGCCAGATGATCCAAGGCTCGGTGAACTCCGATATAGATGTCGCCATCGTCCACCGTTGTTAGGGCTCGGCCTTGCCCAAGAATACGCGGCCGCCTGCTGCCCAAACGATCAAAACCGTGCACCACCGTGGTTGTACTGCCGATTTCTGCCACCAGCAGATCAATGCGCATAGGCTTGTGCCTCCATCAAAGCCTGCACCAAGAAGCTGGCGACATCAATCCCCTTGGTCCCGCGGCCAAATCCGGCATCCATGCCGTTACTGCGGGCTAACTCATTGTGGATTTGGGTCCCACCGGCGATGAGCAGCAGCCGCTGGCGGACGCCTTTTTCCAGACAGAGATTGTGCAGCTTGCTCATGTTCAGTTGATGCACATCGTTGTGGGTAATGATAGTACTGATAAGAATGGCATGTGCCCCGATTTCCAAGGCGGCATCCACAACTTTTTCGATGGGCACGGAAGTTCCCAGATAATGGCATTTAACGCCAAATCCTTCCAATCCCCCATGCTTGATATCCAAGATCTCCCGCATACCCACGGAATGTTCATCCTCCCCGACAGTGGCGCCCACGACCTTGAGCTTCCTCTGCTGCACGAACTTCCGGATCTGGTCGGCCTGCAGGCGCCGGGGTTCTTCAGGGATCACGAGCTCCTCAGGATTCACATCACCGACGAAGCTCCCCTTAACCTCGACATAGGTGCCTTCGGCAGGGTGCATGACTTCTTTGTGAATGACCTGCGGATCCGCCAGTCCCATGGTCTTCGCCATAGTCAAAGCGGCTGCCTCGGCTGTGCGCATCGGGGTAGGCAGAAACAGATTCAGGACAACAACACCATCGCCGGCCCACTCCACTTCGGGACGGATCATGGTTCCGTGATGAGCTTTGGCGGTCTGCAGCCGAACATTTACGTTATCCTTAGGATCCAACTCGTCAATGTAGCGAATTTTATCGGGTTCGCAAACTGTACAGCCTCCAATGGCTTCACAGTTCTCGGCCGTGTTATGGCCAAAGTGGTTACAGACCGGTGCCCAATACTCCGGATCGCGCTTGACAATGGTATCAGCCCCGATACCTCCCCGCGGAGAACGGGCAATTCCGTCACCGGCTCGCTCAGGGTACAGACCAGAATCTACGAAAAACCCTTGTTCCAAAGCTTGGGCATACCCACCAACGGCCAGAATTTCCTCCAAAAATAACACAGCGCGTTCCTTGAGTTCACGAACTGTATCTCCCAAAGGTCCATCCCGCTTAATCTGCACCAAGTCCAGCAATCCATCCAGACCTAACAAGGCCTGTTTTGCCGTATCGACGGCCTGGATATTAAAGTAATGCCAGGGCACATTGCGGCCTTCATCCGGTGTAATGGTGGACTGCACATCCACCGCTGTCAAACGCGAGATCAACAGATTGAGGACGTGGGTGACCGTAGCTTCGCGAGTGGAAGAACCCATATAGCGAGTGTTCATCTGGGCTCGAAACTTGTAGTCTCGGAACAACTCGCGCAGTGCCACCGCATAGGGCAGATCCAACGCCAAACTAGGCGCAGGGGGAGCCGTGGGCGGGACCGTGGAGAGAGCTATCCGTTCCGGAGCCATCCCGGCAGCCCGCGAGAATGCGCAGTTGATCGCATGCTGGACCAACAACTCTGGCATAACCTTCCACGCTTCGCGGGCTGTGGCATTGGCATTGTGCGCGCCATCAATCTGCAGAATCCCTTCAGCAGCCATAATGCCCTTGGCCACCGCCGCATCGACGAACGAACGAAACACGTTGATGTTCCGATACAGCACGTTATACTGGGGATCTTGGTGTGCTCCAGCGACTCCTTCTTCGGCAAACAGCACCGCCATCTCTGGCCCAGCCACCCCGCTGATATAAGAATGGAAGTTGATAGGGCGGCCCACTTCGTCTTCAATGGCGTCTAGGGCCTTGCGGGTGGCTCGCAGCTGCTTGCGGGTAATGGGCACCCCGCCCACGCCTTCGGGTGTTCCCTCAAGCAGTCCGTCAAAGTGGCTCTGGCCTGCAGTCCGAATGACCATGATATGATCGGCTCCATGCCAAGCTGCCATGCGCATGCGGCGGATGTCATCCTCAAAACGACCTGAAGCTATCTCCGTGGTAATCACCGTGTCTGGCTGCGGGTCAATGCCGCCAAAGTACTCCGCAGCAGGAAGCCCCACCGATTGCGCAAGATTGGCACTGATCTGGGAATAGTGAAACGGGCCCCGGGCCCCGGCGGCGGTCTGGCGCCATATCCAGCCCCGCCGGCGCGGCCGGTACTGATCCAAATTTTGCAGCAGGACCTCCAGTGACAACTTTTCATTCGTCTCCATCGGCGCCACCTCCGCGTTTCATCATTGCTTTGACATCGTCCCATTCCTCATGGGCCGCCAAGATGCGTCCTGCATCCAGCAGATCCAAATCACGCTCTTTTGCATAACGATACACCACATGCCCGGCCCCCTTGCCCAGCAGACCATGGGCAAAGACTTTCTGGACAATGGCGCTGGCCTCCAGACTGCTGAAACCCATTCGCAGCAGCACAGAGCGCTCAATGGAGGGGCTCGTATGGGTTTGTGCTAAGGTCACCATGGGTTCCACCACATCTTGGGCCAGCTGCCAAAAGTGACTCTCCAACTCCGTTTCGGTCATCTTCGCCAAATGGGTTCTGCGTCGAGAAAACTCCATGGTCAAGCCTCCCTTTCCAGTATGGTCAGTTGGTCTCGGACCCATTCCATTTCGCAGTGTAAGTCCGCAGCGAAAAAGTGAATGTCGTCTTCCAGAACGGGCTTGCCCTGCCGCCAAACCCGCTGCATATACGAGCGGCGCAGACGATTCAATTCCACCGGTGTGACACCCAACTGTCCCCAAGTCTCAGGGATGCAGATGGTTTGCCCGGGTTTGTCAAGCTCCCGGGGACCACTGCAGATATTCACGCCCAAGGATTGTGCCAGCTGCAGTTGCGCTGTGGGATGTTTGCCAGCTCCTGTGTATTCGGTTTCCTGCACCACGACGATTTCGTCCTGTTTAAGTTGGCCCGCCAAAACACACGCTGCAGCCAAGGACGTATTGCCCGCCGGGCCTCGTTCTAATCCTTCCAACTGTGCCAGCGCCTCGGTAATATAGAACGCCTCACCCTGCGTCACCGTATAATAGGCATCCATGTAGCGCAAAGGCCGGGCAGCGTTATACGGAACATCGCTGCGATCTGGCCACGTGGCGAAGGGGATACCAAAGCCTGTATGTCCCGTGGTGAAAGACTTGCGATTGAAATCCGTGTCGCTGGCCATATGCAGCCCTTGGAGATCGACACTGGCGGCCACGATCTGTGTGTCTGTGGCGCCAGCTTGCCGCAGGCCGCGTGCCGTTCCGGTAAGATTGCCGCCCCCGGCATGGGTCACCACGACCATCGTAGGATCCCGGCCAGTGAGAGCACGGATGTCTTCGGCAATTTCCCAGCCCAGAGTTTCAACACCTTGAACGGCAAAGGGCGTGTACAGGGAGCCATTGAAATAGCCGGTCTCTTCTAAGGTCGCTAAACTCACAGCAAACAACTCCGGACCCACACTTAATTGCATCACTTCCGCCCCAAAAGCCCCACAGCGGCGGCCTTTTTCCAAAACCTCTGGCTGACCCAAGCCCTGGCTATCAAAGGTCTCCTGGACCACAATGACAGGCAAATTATACTTTGCCGCCTGGCAGGCAATGGCAGCGCCATAATTACCACTGGTGGCGGCCAAAATTCCCGGGTATCTCTGTTGAACAGCGTGATGCACCGGCAGACTAGCGCGGCGGTCTTTAAAGCTTCCCGAGGGATTAGCGGCTTCATCCTTGACAAAAATCCTAGCTCCGTAACCGGGCTGAGCGTGCCGACGCACCAACTCCGTGAAGTTGCGCAGTTCAA
>SLOZ01000162.1 GCA_007132255.1 Limnochordia bacterium
GATCAAGTGTTCCACGGCACAGAGTTTGAAATGGAAAAGGCTTACGGTCTTTACCGTAGGCTGCGAGCCCAAGTGGACAGCCTCAACTGAGTGTCAAAAAAGCCTATGAATCTCCGTCCGACTCTGGCGGCCAAAGCGGTATCCACGGCATGACTGGGATTGTGCGCCGCTTCGTTGCTGTGGTGGTGGTTCGCTGTTCTGTCAAGGATTGGGCAGGCGCTACTGCAGCCTGCGTCAAGCGGCAAAGTCCATATCTGCCGTTGGGTGGGTTTGCCAGTGCGCTATCTGTCACTTGGTTGGACAGCCGAGCAGGACAACCGGCGTAACTGTGGAACTTCTTAATTGCGTAGGGCTCACATGACGGCGGTTCCGCCGGCCTGGGGGTTCTGCGAGTTCCATTGCGCGTGTCACCGCATGCTGCAGCTGGCCGCGCATGCTTGTCACCGATGGTTTGGAAATCGCGGAGTATCGGAATGGGAGTGTCTGCCCTTGAAGCTTTACAGTGCGTTTCTCTGGTTGGTTCTGCTGCTCGTGCTGATGGCGAGCAGTGCAGTTACGGCTCAGGAAGCATTGACCTATGACGAATTTGTTGAACAGTTACCCGAGTGGATGAACCAAAATTCTGTGCCGGGTATGGCTGTAGCTTTGATTCATGAAGGTACACTGGTGGATGTATTGGCATTCGGCGTCCAAGAACGGGGCGAACGTCAGCCCGTCACCGTTGACACGCTGTTTCAGGCCGGTTCCTTGGCGAAACCGGTGACCGGTTGGGCACTGCTAGCCTACTTTGCCGAGCAGGGCATACCCCTGGACACTCCCATAGGCCAGTTAGTATCACTGTGGCCCGGTGCCGAACTTGGTTCGGATGAGGTGCCGCTGCAGCAAATTACTGTGGAGCAACTGCTGACTCATTACTCTGGGTTGGCAGGAATCGGTTACCCAGGCTTTGCACCTGGTGAGCCGCTGCCATCACTGGAAGACTCACTGACCGGCGATCTGCCAGGGGATGAGCCCGTTCACTTGACTGCATCACCAGGGGAAGCGCACCGATACACAAGCGCGGGCTACGCGGTTTTGCAGTACGTTATCCAAGAGCTTACAGGCCGTTCGTTTTCTTCCTTTATGGCAGAGTATCTTCTGGACCCGTTGAACATGGATTCGGTTCTATTCCCACAAGAAGAGGTGGACGCTGCGGTGGGGCATGGATTCTACGGTGCTAAGATGCCGCAGTACCAATACCCTGAACAGGCAGCGGCTGGCCTGTATACGTCTGCTGCTGCGCTGGTCCCCTTTCTTCTGGAGCATTTTTCTGACGATCCAATGATCGGCGAAGCTTGGTTGGCCTACATTGTGTCGTCTGTGGATGAAGACGACTTCCATACGCCGCTGTATTCGCGGCAAGTCCTCCCTGAAGGCACAGAATTTTTGGCCGCCAGTGGAGTGAATCGGGGGTTTCGCAGTTACATGGCGTTGATTCCCGCCAGTGAAAGTGCGATATTGATTTTGACGAATTCCGATCGCGGCCACTTTCTAATTCAAGATGTTTTTCCAGCTTGGATTGGAGTTGTAACCGATGAACTGATTACAGCTTCACCCGTTACGGCCATATGGGTATGGTTTTTCGTGTTTATGGTGTCTTTGATTACCGTGGCCTCCGCAGCAGTGCATCTGCGTCGTTTACCGCAGCGGCTGCCGGCCCGTCCGACGCCTTTGTTTATCGCCATGATGCTGTGGCCCCTAGTTTTAAGTATTGGCTGGCTTTGGTTCTGGCATACGGACTGGCTGATCCGCATGGCTCAAGGCCACAGCCACTATATTCCCGCTCAGTTCATGCCCAGGAATTTTTGGGTTCTCAGTCTGGTGATCATCCTTTTTTGTCTTGTCCAAGCGGCCTTTACGACGGCCCGGCAGCTGCGGGGCGAGGTCCTAAACGTTCAATCTTAGACCAGACTAGCAGTCTGGCGGCATCCACAAAACGATGGCTTTTGGCCAAGACTCCTGCCAGACCTGTAGAACCCCTGGGTTCTACAGGTTCTTTTTGCTCGTCGGGACTAAAGTCGATCATGGATTCTGCCGATGATAGAAACAGCAACAAACTACACTGCGCAGTGCCACCGCGTCCGTTTTGTTGATGCCGTACGACCGGCAGTGGCGAGCTGCACTGTGGATGGAGAGTGTTAATCATGAGAATCGGCGGAATAGCGTCCGGGTTTGATACCGAGCAAATTGTTAAGGACCTCATGCGTGCCGAACGCATGCCTTTAGATCGTCTCTTTCAAAGCAAGGCCCGAGCTGAACTGCAGCGGGATGCCTATCGTGATGTCAACAACATGCTGCGCCGCCTGCAGGAAAAATCCTTTGATATGCGGCTGCAGGGTTCCTACTCTGCGTGGCAGGCAACATCAAGTCATGAAAACATTGCCACGGTAACGACCACAGGTCGTTCTCAAGAAGGGTCCTTTGACCTCAATGTCAAGCAGTTGGCAGCCAGTGCCAGTTGGACAAGCACTGTGGATACGACTACCTTTGAAACCATGCGTCCGGCTGAAGGAGAAACCAAAACGCTGCGGCTGCGTTCCGAACTCGACGGGGATTTCGTTGAGATTACGATCAATGCCGAGGATAGCCTCAAAGATGTCTTTGCCAAAATGAACCGCAGTGGCGACTTGGGCATGCAGGTGTTTTATGACGAAGGCGGCGGCGTGTCGTTCCGCAGCCGAGCCACGGGAGAGCAATCCGTTATTGAGTTTGATCATACCGACGTGACCAGCCACGACTTTTTTAACAGTGTCCTGAGCGCGGGAGCACCGGCCGATGGTCACCTAGCCGTCGGCAGTAATGCTGAGTTGACGGTGAATGGGCTCGACATCACTCGCAGTGGCAATACCTTCGAAATTGATGGTACGTCGCTCACACTGCATGCCGTGAGTGCGGACGCAGCGGCTGTGACGACCGTCCAGGTGCAGGCTGATGTCGATGCCGTCTACGACCGCATTAGTGAGTTTGTCGATCTCTATAACGAGGTGGTCCTCAACATCCACGAACGCCTCAATGAACCTGTTCATCGCGACTTTCCGCCGCTTACTGACGAGCAGCGGGAGGCCATGTCTGACCGGGAAGTGGAGCTTTGGGAAGAGAAAGCGCACAGCGGCATGCTGCGGAATGACCGGATGCTGTCGAGCGTTCTTACAAATCTACGGATGGCTTGGTCGTCTCCGGTGGAGGGCATGGAAGGCGATGTCACTATGTTCTCGCAGATTGGCATTTCCACAGGAAGCTGGTTTGAACGCGGTGTTCTGCACATCGACGAAGGGCAGCTGAAAGGGGCTATTCGGGACAATGCCGATGCCGTTATGCAGTTGTTTACTAAGTCAGCCACCGAAGAAGGAAGTAACTCGCAGATGGGAATTGCCCGTCGACTAGACACGTCCCTGCGAGCTGGCATGGACCGGGTAACCCGAACCGCGGGTCGCGAAAGCAGTCGCTATGATCAAAGCTTTTTGGGAAATCAAATTCGTCGGTACGAAGAGCGCTTGGATGCCATGGAAGAACGCATGCTGCGTGTGGAAGCCCGTTACTGGAGCCAGTTCACGAATATGGAGCGCATGCTCAGTGATATGTATGCTCAATCCGATTGGTTGGGACAGCAGTTAATGGGGATGATGGGCTGATGCTAGATCATGCGGCCGGGAATTTCGATGCCATTGAGGATGAACTGCAGCAGATGCTTGCTCTCGCACAGCGCCAGTTCGAGCTTATGGAAGCTGCTGCGTTCGGCGACGAAGCCTCGCTAGAGCAGCTCCAGCAGATCATCAAGGAGCGAAGTGCGTGCGAAGAGCGCATCGACAATCTGCGGGGTGACACGGCGCTGCCGGAGCGATTTCGCCCGCAGCTCGAAGCACTGCAGACGCGCGATGCAGCTAACCAAGAACGTCTGCTGGCTGCCATGGGTGGTCTGCGACGGGACTTGAAAAAACTGCACACCGGACGGCAGGGCCGCAAGGCCTATGGCGGTTTTGGACACACCAGTGAGGGTGCGTTTATCGACAGAAAAAAATAACCAAAGGTCAGCCCTTACGGCTGGCCTTTCTGGTTGTCTGACCAGACGAGTCGAAGGAAAAAAGAGGAGTTTCGGGTGCAACAATTTAAATAGATATAGTGATACGAAAATTGGAGGGAGTCCATCATGCAAAAACGTAAATTGGGAAAGTTTAACAGAGAGACGTCACTCCTGGGATTTGGCTGTATGCGCCTACCCACCGTGGAAGGCTCGGCGGAAGGACGCAAGTTTGGCGATATCGA
>SLOZ01000044.1 GCA_007132255.1 Limnochordia bacterium
AGGGAGGCTTACAGCCCGGGGACGTTTTTGTGGAAATTCAAGGGCAAAATGTGAACACTATTGATGAAGTCATCGGACACATTGATGCTCATGCCGGTAGCGAGTTGGCGATCACGGTGCAGCGCGGTTCTGAACGGGTAAGTCTCACAGCAACCCCTGCCGAGGTCGACGGACGCGGGCGTTTGGGCATGGATATTTTCGAGAAACCACAGCTGCCCATTGGGCAGTCGCTCATTGCGGCGGTTGTGCAGACGGGCTACATGACTCGACAGCTGGTGCTCTCCATTTGGGAGATGATCACAGGGGCCATTGAACCGGATATCGCCGGACCCATTGGGATTGTCCAGATTGTGGGTGAGACGGCCAATCAAGGAATTTCGCAGTTGCTTTTGTTAGCGGCCATTCTGAACATCAACTTAGGCCTCTTGAACCTTCTGCCGATTCCGGTACTCGACGGCGGGTGGCTCGTTATCTTGGCTATAGAAGGAGTTCGCGGCAAGCCTGTGGATCCACGATATCGCGGCATTGCCGGTGCCATCGGCCTAGCTCTGCTCCTGATGTTGATGGTATTTGCCACCTTCCAAGACATTTTGCGCTTGAACTGGTTTTCATAGATATACGGACAGTCCTGGCTGTCCTAGATGGTGGGCGATAGCATGATCCAACGAAAGATCACGCGCACGGTCAACGTGGGCAGCCTCCCGATCGGGGGGGGACATCCGATCGTAGTGCAGAGTATGACCAATACTGACACCCGCGATTCGCGGGCCACTCTCCAGCAGATTCAACAGCTAGCCGAAGCTGGATGTGAACTGATTCGGTGTGCAGTGCCAGATATGGAGGCCGCCGAAGCTCTGTCTGTGATTTGTAAGCACAGTCCAATTCCTGTAGCCGCCGATATCCATTTTGAACACCGTTTGGCGTTAGCCTCTCTGCAAGCAGGTGCTGCCAAGCTGCGGTTAAACCCGGGAAATATCGGTAGTGAAGCGCATGTGCGGGAAGTGGTGAGCGCAGCGGCTGACCGGGGCGTACCCATACGCATCGGCGTCAATGCCGGTTCCCTTCCGCGGTGGGCCAAGGAATCTCATGGCCGTACCGCTCGGGCACTGGTCGAGTCCGCGCTGGCTCATGTCCAAATTTTGGAATCTATGGCGTTTTCGAACATTGTGATTTCGCTGAAATCCAGCAGTATACCACTAACCGTAGAAGCTTACTCCCTGCTGAGCAAGGATTGCGATTATCCACTGCACTTAGGAATTACCGAAGCGGGAACGGCATGGTTTGGAACCATCAAGTCCGCTGCCGGAATCGGTGCCATCCTTGCCCAAGGCCTGGGAGATACCATAAGGATCAGTTTGACGGCCTCCCCGGTCGAAGAGATAAAAGCTGCTTGGGCACTGCTTTCGGCAATGGAACTGCGACAGCGCGGACCGATAATCATCTCGTGTCCCACGTGCGGCCGTACCGAAATTCCTCTGCAGCAGATCGCAGAAGAAGTAGAGGAGCGCTTGGCTCACTGCAGCTTACCGTTAACCATTGCCGTGATGGGCTGTGCTGTCAACGGACCAGGAGAAGCTTCCGATGCTGACTTTGGCATTGCTGGTGGACGAGGTGAAGGATTAGTCTTCCGGCACGGGACCATCATCCGTAAGGTTCCGGAATCGCAATTGGTGGACGCATTGTTAGACGAAATACGCCACTATCAAGAATCTGTGTTTGATCAAGGCCCGACAGGGAAGTACTAGGAGGAATTGCCGATGAAAATGTCTCAACTGTACGCACCAACTCTGCGAGAAGTTCCTGCCGAAGCCGAACTGCGCAGCCACCAATTTATGCTGCGAGCTGGGTTAATGCGCAAATCAACAGCCGGTGTCTACGCATATCTGCCGCTGGGCTACCGAGTAATGCAAAAGGTCATGAATATTGTCCGTGAAGAAATGAACAAGGCGGGTGGGCAGGAGGTATTACTGCCTATTTTGCAGCCGGCCGAACTTTGGCAGGAATCCGGACGCTGGGCGGACTATGGCGATGAAATGTTTCGAGTTAAGGACCGGAACAAGCGAGACTTCTGTTTGGGCCCGACCCATGAAGAAATCATCACGGCACTGGTTCGATCTGACGTGCGATCCTATAAACAGCTGCCGATTCGTCTATATCAAATTCAAAACAAATATCGCGACGAAATCAGACCACGGTTCGGCGTTATCCGTGGGCGCGAGTTTATCATGAAAGATCTCTATTCCTTTGACCGAGATGAGGCGGGCTGTGACCTCAGCTATCAAGCAATGTATGACGCATATAAGGAAATTTTCCGCCGTTGTGGGCTGGATGCGCGACCTGTTGAGGCGGATTCTGGTGCTATCGGCGGTGATACGACCCATGAATTCATGGTCTTGTCCGATTCTGGGGAAGCCTTAGTGGTACACTGCCCGGCTTGTGGTTATGCAGCCAATGTGGAAAAGGCTCCCTGTGCAGAACCTGCGGCTCAGGACGTTCTGGACACACAAACCGCGGGTCTAGAAAAGGTACACACTCCGGATGCCGGAACCATTGACGAAATTTGTACGTTCCTCGACATTGAACCGCAGCAATGTCTAAAGACCGTTATCTACCTCGCTGATGGCAAACCCGTAGCCGTATTGGTGCGCGGCGATCACACGCTTAACGAATTGAAACTACAGAAAGAACTGGATTGCAGTGAACTGCTCATAGCCGATGCTCGCACGGTCGAAGAGGTGACGGGAGCTGCGGTCGGCTTTGCCGGTCCCATAGGTCTATCGATACCCATCATTGCAGACCAAGCAGCTGCTGCTGCTGCTGATGCTGTGGTCGGCGCCAACCAGACTGACTATCACACCCGTCACGTGTCTGTGCAGCGCGACCTTTCCCTGTGGAAGACCGCGGATTTGCGGCAGTGCCGAGAGGGTGATGCCTGTCCTGCTTGCGGGCAAGCGTTGGATACCGCTCGTGGTACTGAAGTGGGACAAGTTTTTAAGTTGGGAACCAAATATTCCGAACCCCTAAAAGCCACCTTTTTGGACGAAAACGGCAAGGAGCGATCCTTAGTCATGGGTTGCTATGGGATCGGTGTATCGCGGACTGTTGCCGCAGTCATCGAGCAGCACAGCGACGCTGATGGTATCTCCTGGCCGATCAGTGTGAGTCCCTATCATGTAGTTATCGTCCCTGTAAGCTTTAAAGATGATCAACAGCGGCAGACGGCAGAGGAACTTTACCAAACTCTGCAGAATTTAGGAGTGGAAGCAGTCTTAGATGATCGTTTAGAACGCCCCGGTGTCAAATTTAAGGATGCAGATTTGATCGGGTTCCCCTACCGAATCACCATCGGACCAAAATCGTTAGCAGAGAACAAAGTTGAGCTGATCGAACGGGGAACAAAAACGGTTGAGCTGGTGGACATCGCAGCGGTGGGATCGGTGCTGCAGGAACGAATCCATAGTTAGGAGATACCCATGAAAGTAGCGGCGATCGTCCCGGCATACAATGAGGAACAGACCATCGACGATGTGGTACGAGCGCTCATTCATCAGCCAAGCATTGACGAAGTTGTAGTCGTCAATGACGGCTCCGAGGATGCCACGGCCAAAAGAGCGCAACGGCATCCCATTACATTTGTGGATCTAGCGGAAAACCGCGGCAAAGGGGGCGCTATGGTTGCTGGAGTGCAGGCAACCGATGCCGACGTGTTTCTGTTCCTTGATGCGGACCTTGTCGGCTTGGAGCAAATGCATATTGAGGCCCTGCTGCAGCCTGTTTTGGACGAACGCGCCCAGATGTCCATTGGCGTGTTTGAAGAGGGTCGTTTGGCCACTGACTGGGCGCAAAAACTGGCCCCATTTCTTTCTGGACAGCGGGCCATCCACCGTGATTTGTGGAATCGCATCTCGGAGCTGGAGGCCAGCCGGTATGGGGTGGAAGTAACCCTTTCTAGGCAGGCCGAAAAGCTGGGTGCTGCCGTCGAAACCGTAGTACTTCGTGATCTCTCGCAGGTCATGAAGGAAGAAAAGCGGGGGTTTCTCAAAGGGCTTGTGCTTCGAATGAAGATGTATTGGGAAATCGTGCGCAGCGTGAAATTCTAAACTCCCAGTTTAACTGGGAGTTGTTTTATCAGGAAGGTGAATGCTGATGGCTCCGGTATTTGTAATCCAACCGGAAAACAATGATTTTTTGACTTCCTTTTCCAAGGATCCCTTAGTGCAGGACATCTGCATCCGCCACATTGAGGTTCATCCCGAGGACAAAGTTTGGTATGTTCACCTAAGTGGAGCTCGTCGCGGCG
>SLOZ01000309.1 GCA_007132255.1 Limnochordia bacterium
GAAGATCACGGCCATCAACACTACGATCAGAAGTTGTTTCAATTAAATGACCTCCCTTGGGCAGTTGTTAACCTTGTTCAGCAAAAGACACCCACGAATAGCCGCGGGTGCCGTCCATCAAATTCCAATGGATTTCACCACTCCTTTCCGCGAAGGATGGTCGTTACATTTGACAAAAGGCAGGTCTCCTGGCTCCCGGACATACACCCTGACCGCCTTCCCTTATCACTCAGTGACAAAGTGGCTGTGGCCAGGTTTAACCGGATACAGTGGCGGGACCGCGTGGTTTCGCGCCACCAGCTCCTGCTGACGACACGCCCAACTTCCCTATTCTCCCGTGCAGACTGGCCCACAAACTCGCTCCTGACTTGGCTCACTCCGCAACACAATCGCAAACAGGACAGAGTGTTTCCATACGTCAAGCGCTCGGTGTAACGCTCGTGATGACACAGCTCTACAAAGGCACCTTTTATCCTATGCACTTGGTGGTTCTTCAAGACTTATTCGTGAACCGTTTGTGGTTCTCCTGTCGACCTCACCACAAATTCTAGAATCGACGTTCGACTCCGATTCGCAGCTGGAGCTCATCGGGGCTTGCCATGAAGACATCCTCAACCTCGGCCATGACCCACCAACCAGGTAGCCATTGGTAATCGGTCCGCACGCGCAGCTTCAATGTGTCCTTGAACCGCAGTTCACCGGTGGCCGTCAGGTCATCTGTAACCTTACCATCCAATGCCACACCCAAACGCGAATCAATAATCCCATAGCGTTGTCGAAACCGTGTACTGTCGATGCCGTACTGCAGCTGAAACTCATTGGCGCCACCGATTTCGGTTAATCCGATGACGTAAAATGCTGAACTATCGTCCGGATGGAACTCAAAACGGGCGTCGCCAGTCAAGAACGATACAGAACCATCATGGATAGGAGCATAGGAAAGGCCCAAGCGCGGGGTGATCTCGACAAATTCGCCTACACCTTTGATGGCCTGAATATCTTGATTGATCTTCTGAATACTATCCATGGTCTGCCGAATTTCCCCGAACATCTCTGCATCCAGCGGCAATCCATCTTCAATGGCTTCCAACGCCAACCGCACAGTGCTAGTACTGCTCTCTAGATTGTCCAAAACCACCTTCAATGACTGAGCGGTGTGCCCGTCGGCTGTCATCTCATCGAGAAAGATATGAACATCGCTAACCACGGCATCAATGCCCTGCAGGCTTTTCTGCACTTGCAGCATCACCTGTTCCGTCTCACGGGCTAAGCTATGGGTATCCGAACGAACCCCGTCGATGAAGGCTTCCATCTGCTCGGATGTCTCTCTCACATTCGCAGCGGATCGTCGAATGTCCAAGACCACTGCCTCGATATCGTCAGCCTTGACTGCTCGCCCCAGCGAGTCCAGATACTCGACCATGTCCTGCAGTTCCACAAAAAGCGTCTCTACCTGCAGCGTGTTTAACCGGCGGGAGAAGTCACGAAACTCACCCGTCAGCTCCTGAACAAGCTCATCCATATCCAACCGGCCTAGTTCACCGGTGAACGCCTTCACATCGTCCGCCATCTCATCCAGTCCCAAGGAACGCAGTTCGGCGACCAAGCCCTGCAGATCAGCAGAAATCTCGCTAACGGGCACCCGTTCCAGTTCTTGAGTAAAATGCAGAACGCCTTGGGCCATCTGATCCAGCGGGATCTCCTTAACCGTCTGTGTAATATACCTCAGATCTTCTGCAAACTCTTCTAAGGGCAGGTTGGTCAACATTTGCGTGAATACGGCCAACTCCTCACCGCGTTCATCAATATTCAGATCGGAAATTTGGCGTGTAACCTCAGTGATTTCTTCCAGCAGCGGCACCAGATCCAACTGTGCCATCATCCCCGCAAACTGACGCACTTCCCTTTCCAAACCTTCCATGTCCAGTTGGTTCAAGGACCGTGTAAGCGACGCAAACTCATGGGACATATCTTGGATCGGCAGTGTATTGAGCTCACGAGCAAATGTCTGAAAATCCTCCAAAGACTCACGCAGTTGAAGACGAGCCAACTCGGAAGTGAACACTTCCAAGTTACTTGCAATGCCCTCTAACTGCGTTCGCGTCAGTTGCTCAGTAAAGACCTCGACCTGCCCTGTGATCTCGGTTAGTGTTGCCGTCATCAGGTTAACCTGATCCACAGCAGCCTTAAGTCCACCGATGGTATCGCGCATCAAAATGGTCGATTCGACAATCCCCGTTTGGAGATCCTCCGAGTCTGCAATCCGAGCAAATCCTTGAATCACCTGATTGAAATTACGCAGAGTTGCGTCCATTTCCACCAAAATGCTGTCCATCATGACCGGGTCCACGCCCCTAAGCTCCACGCCAGGCTCTAAGGCAATCTGGGCCCGCCCCGGATGGATCTCCATGTGCTTATCTCCCAACACACCTACACTGGCAATGACAAACCGTGAGTCCACTGGAATCGGCATGTCCGTAGTCAGGCTAACCCCTACACGAACGCCCGCTGGCTCCAAGCGTACGAAACTAACCTTACCTACATTGACACCGGCATAGCGCACGGGTGCACCTTCGCGCAATCCATCCACAGTATTATACATGACTTCAAGGGAATACCCGTCGCGGGGCCTAACCTCAACTCGCCCAACAGCCACAGCCATGAACGCCAAGAGCACAAGGCCAATGACGATCGTAACTCCCACTTTGATTTCTGGCGACAATCGCATAACTGCACCCCTATCCTACCAATCCTTGGCCACCGGACATAAACGCCTGCACCAAAGGATCTCCACTAGACTTCATGTCGGCAACCGTTCCGACGAAACCTATCTGCGCATTGTGCAGCAGTGCCACTCGATCGGCTATGGCGAAAGCTCCCTGCAGATCATGCGTAACCATCACCGAGGTAACATCCAGTCGAGTCCGCAGATCCACGATGAGATCCAAAATCCGGTTACTGGTTACAGGATCCAGCCCCGCTGTGGGTTCATCGTACAACAACACCTTAGGATTCATGGCTATACTTCTGGCTAAACCTACCCGTTTGCGCATTCCGCCACTGAGTTCTGCCGGCATTCGTTCTTCGACACCCTCAAGACCCACGATTCGCAGGGTCTCCTTGATCTGTGCCAAATACTGCTGTCGAGAGATCTTGTGTTCTCGCCAAGCAAAACCGACATTGTCTGCGACCGACAACGAATCAAACAAGGCTGCGGATTGGAAAACCATACCGACATTTCGGCGGATGCCAGTTAACTGTTTTTCGGAAAAGTTCGTGATGTCAAGATTATCAACGATAACCTGTCCTGTGTCTGGTTTAATCAAACCGTTCATCAAACGCAAAATCGTGCTTTTTCCAGAGCCACTAGCTCCCATGATCACAAAGAGCTCACTAGGCTCAATTTCCAGGTTGATCCCATCAAGAATACGTTGTCCCCCAGGATAGAAACCTACGTCCCGCAATTGAATCAAGTGGATCCCTCCTAGTGGAAAAAGAACGCTGAAAGAAAGTAGTTGGCGATGAAGACAGCAATCATACTGCCAACCACAGCTGAGATCGCAGAATCTCCCACACCCTGTGCACCGCGCTCAGTACGCAGTCCGCGGTCACAACTAACCGTAACGATAATGATCCCAAACACCAGCGCCTTCATCAGGCTGACTGCCACATCGTAGAACGTGAGGTAGAGCACCGTCATTTCGTAGAAGACTTCAGATATCACTCCCACTTGGTAGACCGCAATAAAATAGCCGCCCAACATGCCCACCAAGTTAGCAAAAACGGTTAGAATCGGTACCATGATCACACAAGCCAGAAACCTGGGGGCTACCAAATACTGAACGGGGCTGGTGCCTAAAGCTCGCAGCGCATCGACTTGCTCGGTCACTTTCATGGTCCCCAACTCTGCAGCGATAGCAGCACCGGCTCGGCCGGCCACGACAACGCCCGTCAAAACGGGTGCAAGTTCTCGCACAATTGCAATCCCTAGGATCTGCCCAATCAGAGCCGCAGCACCGAAGCGCGCAAATTCTTGCGAAACCTGCAGCGAAAAGACCATCCCCGTAAACCCTGATATGACAAAAACAATGGGAATGGATTCCACTCCCAGTGCCGTCATCTGCTTGAAGGTCTCTTTTAGGTTCACCCTACCAGATAGAATATAGTAGAGAGTTTCGCCAATCATCTGGCCAATCCGGCCGATCTGAAACAAGATCTCAAAAAGTCCACTCTTGCTTGGTTTTGTCCGGCCCATGCATCCGAACCCCTTCATGGTTCATTTTGGCAGCCACAACTAGA
>SLOZ01000370.1 GCA_007132255.1 Limnochordia bacterium
ACCGCCACCGCCCGCTCTAAATCCTCGGTATCCGCTAGCTTAGCCAAATGGTATTCCACCAAAATCTGCCGCAGCGTTTCTGGGTATTGGCTGAGACGCTGTTTTTGGTCTGCCAAAAAGCCTGTAGCATCGTAGAGGATCTCCATATTTTGGAGCATGGCGCAGCGTCCAGTGGGGTAATAATAGTTATCCGATTTTCCGGGATAATCCCCTTGTAGGATTGCGGCAAGCTCTGCCAAGGTCTGCTCGATGGTGAAGAACAGCAGCCAAACTTCCACTCCGTGAAGGTAACAGCGATCCCCAAAGCCCCAATGGCCCCTGCCATCCAAGACGCCCACATTAGCATCTTCCAATAGTCCATCGCAAGCTGCAAACAGTTCCATACGGTGCTGGACACTGGGTACAGTATCACAATATATGAAGAGATCCACGTCGCCAGCTCCCGGTTGGGGATACGCTCGCTCACCGCCACTGCGTCCGACAGATTGTACTCCTTGAATCTGACCGAGCCGACGCGCTAACTCCTCCACACCGCTCCGGATATCCTGGCACATAATGGGCCTCCTCGTTTCAGGTATCTTTGCGAACATCCAGCCTCATATCTGAGCGCAAAACCAGGGAAAGCTGTCCGTTCGAAGAACGGGCAGCCTTTGTCTGCGCCCATCGATACGGCGGCGAACCGTACGGTACAGGACGTTGGGCACTCACCGCAGAAGCAAGCCTCTCAACCAGCGACAGATCGGGGTACTCCCCATGGGCTGCAGCCACCGCAGCATCTACCTGATCCGGTGTGTTTAGTCCTAAGGCTACAGTGACCATGGGATGACCGAGGCAGAACTTAATGGCGAATGACTCCCCGCTCACTTCGGGTTGGGGTATGGACTTGCGCACGGTATCCAGCAACCTCTAGGCACTATCCCATTTAGACTCCTGAATTGGATCGCTGTCTGGGAGGGCCTTGCGTTTCACTCTCTTGTCAGTGAGCAATCCCCGCAAAAGCGGACGAATGGCGATAAAGCCTATTCCTTGCTGTTTCATGACGGGAAGAACTGCGTCACTTCTGTCGCCACCGGGTTATCGTAGGCTGTCATTGCCTGGAACTTTCCGCAGTCCATGACCTGTTGCGCATACTGCATCGCCATGGGGCATGGTGCCAGGAAACGAACTTTGCCTTCTTACTGGAGCTCATCAAAGGCTTCCGTCAATTCTTCAATCAAACGAAGCATTCCTCAAGGATTTCGCCCTTTGCGTCACTCATCCAAACATCGCTCTCTCGAAATTCTCGTCACCAACAGCACATACGGGCGTCACGTGCCTCCGCAAACCACTACGCAGCACGACACTGGGAACCATGGCTTGTTTTGATGATAGCGTACTCACATGCGCTTGTAGTTCGCCGCCAAACAATGAATCCCTTTGTCAGCAGTGCCTTCAAGCCCGCGTACCAGATGCGCTCCGGCTGGTTGGTCGCCAAAAGGACCCTCATGTAGCGCCACCGAACCAAGCCTCTGCCAAAAGACCAACGCCTTTTTCGACATCACTTAACGTAACAGAAGCATAGCCTATCAAAATCTCCGGTATGGGGCTTTCTGAAGACTGAATCCGGTACGCTGACATACCATAAACTTTGACGCCACAGGCCTGCGCCGCTGCAATCAACTGACCTTCGGTCATCCCATTGTTAACCTTCAACACCAAATGCAGGCCAGCTTCAGCTCCCTGAACATGTATAGCTCCCGAGAGGTTCCGCAGGCCTTTAACTAGAGCTTCTCGCTTTCGTCGGTAAATCGTACGCATTTGATTGAGGTGCCTCTCAAAATATCCATCTTGAATGAAGCGGTACAACAGCATCTGGTCCAACAAAGGCACGGGGCAGATCAGATAGGATAGCGTTCGTCGATACAGCCGCAGCAAATGCTCCGGCAGCACCATGTAGCTGATGCGCAGCGAAGGCGTCAAAGCTTTGGAAAATGTCCCCATATAGACCACTCGCTCGTGCCCATCGAGACTCTGGAGTGCTGGCACTGGTACTCCGCCATACTTGAATTCGCCATCATAGTCATCTTCGACGAGATAGCGTGAAGGCTTCTGCCCAGCCCACTCCAGAAGTTCAGTTCGCCGGCCCACAGACATGATGGTTCCAGAAGGAAACTGGTGGGCCGGCGTTATGCAGAGGACGTCAACCCCGCTCTCCCGAACGCTGTCTGTACGCATCCCATCGACATCCATGGCCATGGGCACCCACTGGGCGCGATTACGCCTAAAAAGCAGCGGTAGGCGGTCTTGTCCAGGATCTTCAATGCCGTATAGAAAATGATCAGGAAGCACTTGAAATAAAATGGAGAAGAGGAACTCAGTACCCGAACTTATGACAATCTGTTCTGGATTGCAGTGTACCCCACGAGCATTGTGTAGATAGGACGCAATAGCATCTCGCAGCGGCTTATACCCTTGGGGATCCACGCGCCGCAAAAAAGCCGGGTCTCTTTGACCCAAGATATCCTTTGCCAATTTACGCAGGATCAAAAAAGGGAAGTGCTCCAAATCCACACCATGATAACCAAAATCCACGATCCATTGTGGTTTTTCCGTCCCTGGTTCCTCGATGTGTTCCGCAACCTTGGGAACCTGAACCAAGTTTCGGATTTCTTGAACAAAGTAGCCACTCCGTTCCTTGGACGATATATACCCTTCTTCCAGAAGCTGTTCATAGGCCCCTTTCACCGTGTTTTGGCTGACGTCCAAGTGTTCTGCGAGTCTCCGTTTGGACGGCAGCTTCTGCTCAGCCACCAGATGGCCAGCGATGATCTCTGCTTTGATATGCTGATAGAGCTGTTGATAAAGTGGCATATCGGTCCGTACTTTGAGCACTGGCGTCAAGAACAATGCCATCGACCCCCTTTCATCTGATACCATCGATTATAACTAAACTGATGCTTTTCCTGATATCAGTTTATCTCTATACTAAGGTTGACAGCCGGAGTACGTCAACCCCAACTCCGCAGCCCTTCACCTCTGGAAGTGTGGTAAAGATCATCACTCCCAGCCGCCATTTTGGGACAGGCTGCCACTGGATAGACAGTGACCGGAACGTGGCCTAATCTTACTAGCAGCCCTGTTGCACAGAGAGCAATGGGTGGTCTACAGTCGAGTGCAAAACGCCGTTTACCAGGCATTTACCCGAGAACAACAGTCAATATTGAGCGGGAAACACGTCTATGAAACAGCCCTGCTAGAGCCGAACGTCGAAAGGAGAAATCTATGACCAACAGAAGCGAGCTCAACAAGAATCTAGCACAGATGCTGAAAGGTGGCGTCATCATGGACGTTACCACACCGGAGCAAGCCCTAATCGCTGAGGAGGCCGGTGCCTGCGCCGTAATGGCCCTCGAACGAATTCCCGCAGACATCCGCGCAGTTGGCGGTGTATCGCGCATGAGCGATCCCAGCATGATCCGAGGCATCCAAGAGGCCGTGAGCATTCCCGTCATGGCTAAGGTTCGCATCGGACATATGGTAGAAGCACAAATTCTAGAAGCCATTGATATTGACTTCATTGATGAGAGTGAAGTGCTGTCGCCGGCTGACGACACGTACCACATAAACAAGGGCGCCTTCGCCGTACCTTTTGTCTGCGGCGCCAAAGATCTTGGTGAAGCGCTTCGCCGCATCGCCGAAGGTGCCTCCATGATTCGCACCAAGGGCGAACCGGGAACAGGAGATATTGTTCAGGCGGTGCGGCATATGCGTTTGCTTCAGAGGCAGATTCGCGAACTGCAGAACATGCGCTCTGATGAGTTGTTCCATGCGGCCAAAACCCTGCAGGTCCCTTATGAACTGGTTAGGCAGGTGCACGATACCGGCAAACTTCCCGTAGTCAACTTCGCCGCGGGTGGCGTTGCGACACCAGCTGATGCTGCTCTGATGATGCAGTTAGGTGCAGAAGGTGTCTTCGTCGGCTCAGGGATTTTCAAATCCGGTGACCCAAAAGCCCGGGCCGCCGCCATTGTCAAGGCCGTGACCAACTTTGAGGCTCCCCATGTATTAGCGGAACTCTCAAAGGACTTGGGAGCAGCCATGGTGGGCATCAACGAACAAGAAATTCAACTCCTCATGGCTGAGCGGGGAGTTTGACCGCAGATGAGAATTGGGATCTTGGCGCTCCAGGGAGCTTTTCAAGAACACGGCACTATGCTGCAAAGATTGGGTGTTCAAGTCAACTATATTCGAAGTTTATCCGATCTAAATGGGCAAAGCTTTGATGGTTTAATCCTCCCAGGCGGCGAAAGCACAGTGAT
>SLOZ01000431.1 GCA_007132255.1 Limnochordia bacterium
AGCCGATTAAGGCGATGTTGGCTGAAATCAGCCAAACGCTGAGTTCGTACATCAAGGCCGTTCTGACCGTGAGCGTTTTTGTGGGAACGTTTATTTATGTTGGATATCGTGTGATCGGCCTCGATTACGCGCTGCTGTTGGCGGCCGTCGCCATGGTCACCAATGTAATTCCCTACTTTGGACCGATCATCGGATCGGTTCCTGGGATCGTTGTGGGCCTTTTTATCTCGCCGTTCACTGCGTTGGAAGTCCTGGTCATGATCGTCATCGTGCAGCAGATAGAAAGTCAGTTCATTGCACCCCAGGTCTATGGTCGGAGACTGCGAATTCACCCCGCCACCATTATCGTCATCCTTCTCACGGCAGGAGGGTTAGCCGGTCTGATTGGAATTGTCCTGGGTGTGCCGACATACGCTACAGGGAAGGTCGTCGTCAAACACATAACCGCGCTGTTTCAAACTCGTCGGATAAAAACATCGAGCTGATTTTCGTTAGGCTCTTTCTAGAAGATGGCATGTGCAAACACCGGGTTTTATGAAGGACTCGGTGTCTTTTTTACGAAACCACTCGTTAGTTTTTTTTTTTTTTTTTTAATGTGGTGGTTATATTCGGTCTCCGTGTAGGGATACGGTGCATTTTGTCGAATGAAAAGAGATAAAGTTTTCCGTTCCGAATTACGCTTCTGTTTTCCGCTTTGCTTGTGGTTTTCGGAGGCAACGATGACAAAGAAGGGAGGATTCGTAGGGTTTTTCCGTTTCACACCTTGAAAGGAGATGCTTATGAGACGATTTACATGGTTGGCCGTAGTGGTATTGGTCATGGTAAGTATGGCGGGGTCGGCAGCTGCACAGAGTTATGGCGGTCAGATCATCATTGGTTCCATTGCTGATGCATCCTTCCTCAACCCGATTGTTGAGGCTGACTCAGCTTCGTACGACATCAATTATTGGGTGTTTGACAGCCTGATTCGCTTGGACGAAGCTCTTACTCCACAGCCTGTGTTGGCTGAAAGCTGGGACATCTCGGATGACGGAACACGAATCCATTTTGTGTTGAAAGAAGGCGTCAAGTGGCACGACGGCGCTGACTTCACCGCTGAAGACGTAGAGTTTACGATTTTCTCCATTATGGACTTCAAAACCAACAGCGTGAAGCGCCCATACTTCGACAGCTTGCTCGGGGCGGCCGACTATTTGGCAGCCATTGCATCTTTGAATGGCCAGCGCAATGAAGGTACTATCACTGAAGATGAGTTCACAGAGCAAGCTGAAGCAGTATTCGGTGAATTCAAAGCCGCAGGCGGTATTGAGATCGTGGATGATCACAATATTGTTTTCAATCTAGCTACACCATTTGCACCGTTTATGACAACCGCCATTGATTTGGGGATTGCTCCTAAACACCTATTGGAAGGTGAAAATGTCAATACGGCCGCGTTCAACTCCAATCCTGTTGGTACGGGTCCCTTCAAATTTGTGGAATGGCGTCGTGATGAGCGAGTCGTCCTAGAAGCATTTGAAGACTACCATGAAGGCCGTCCGTATTTGGATCGTGTGATCTATCGTGTCATTCCGGACCAGACCGTTTTGGTTACAGAATTGCGTACAGGTGGGGTAGACTATATGCCGCAGCCACCGCCGGAGATTATTCCAGCGTTGGAAGCAGACCCGAACCTAAACGTTTATCGGATCGATACAGTGGCTTACACCTATATGGGCTTCCAATTGACCAACCCCTTATTCCAAGACGTGCGGGTGCGGCAAGCCATCTCCTATGCCATTGACATGGAAGCCATTGTTGAGTTTATCCTCTTGGGCTACGGTCAAGAAGCAACAGGACCATTCCCCTCGGGTATGTGGGCCTACAATCCTGATGTCCGCCGCTTCGCCTACAACCCGGAACGAGCGCTCGAGTTAATGGAAGAGGCTGGCTGGGTCATGGGCAGCGATGGTGTTCTGCAAAAAGACGGCGAGTCCTTCCAGTTCACCTTGGAAACAAACCAAGGAAACGAACTGCGGGAACAGATGGTCGTCATTATCCAAGAACAGCTGCGCGATATCGGTGTTGATGTGAGTGTGTCGCTTTCGGAATGGCCGACATTCGTGGATCGTCTGTTGTCTGCCAACTATGAAGCTGTTGTCGTGGGTTGGACCGGAACGGCCGATCCTGATGGCTACGGCTATACTGTCTGGCATTCATCGCAGTTCCCGGGTCGCAACACATCACAGTATGCAAACACTCGTGTTGATTATCTCTTCGAGCAGGCACGTATCGAGATGGATATCGATCAGCGTACAGCGTACTATCATGAGATCCAAGAGATTCTCGCGGAAGAGCAGCCGTATGTATTCGGCTACTTTGCTGATCAAATCCACGCCGTGCACCGCCGCTTCAACGGTTGGGTACCTACACCGCAGCGCGAAGGCATCCTCTTGTCGCTGAAGAATGTTTGGATGGAGCAATAAAAACATTCGTGCATTGACTCCTTAAACCAGCATCCGGCGGCTGCGGCTGCCGGATGCTGTAACTTGTGGAAATAGAGGTGACAAGGATGTCTCGTTACATTATGCGTCGAGTTCTGATTATAATACCTACACTAATCGGCGTTTCCATGATTCTGTTTGCTGTCATGATGATCGCACCCGGGGGGCCTGAGGCTGTCTTAATGGGCGACGATATCTCCGCAGAAGCAGCAGCCCGGATTCGGGCCAACTTAGGGCTGGATCAACCCATCCCGGTACAGTATTTTCGCTGGTTTACCAACATGCTGCAGGGCGATTTGGGAAACTCGTTTCGCACAGGTGAGCCGGTCATCGATTTAATTGTGGATCGGCTGCCCAACAGCCTTGTTCTAACCGTAGCCGCTTTTGCGTTTGCGCTGGTTGTGGCCATTCCATTCGGCGTTATTGCCGCTGTCAAACATAATTCGCTGATTGACAAGGCGGCATCTGTAATTGCATTTTTGGGAGTTTCCTTTCCAAGTTTTTGGTTGGGAATCGTCTTCATTCTAATTTTTGCGTTTCGCTTGGGTTGGTTTCCTGTGTCTGGAATGGCACCGTACGGCATGGACCGCGATATTTTGGTTCGTCTGCACCATTTAGTACTCCCGGCTGTTACCTTGGGATCGGTTCAGATGGCAACGTACATGCGCTTCACACGTTCAGGCATGTTGGAAGTACTTCAGCAAGACTATATTCGCACAGCCAATGCCAAAGGCCTGCATCCCCGCACAGTTGTAATTAAGCATGCGCTCCGTAATGGCTTGATCTCGGTCATTACAGTGGTTGGTTTGTCATTACCGGCCTTGGTGGGCGGAGCGGTGTTAACAGAGACCATCTTTGCTTGGCCCGGTGTGGGACGATTAGCCGTGAATGCCGTGTTCCAAAGGGATTACCCGATTATTATGGGCGTGAATATGGCGGTGGCGACGGTTACCGTACTGGTTAATCTGCTGGTGGATGTTGTCTATACCATGGTGGATCCACGGATTGCCTTCGATTGATGTTAAACAGAGAGGATGATACTGATGGCTGCCGTCATCGCGAACCGCAAAAAACCACTGGCTGCCGAGCGGCCTACAGGTCAACTACATGATGTTTGGCGCAAGTTCCGCCGCAATCGCCTGGCCGTCTTAGGTGGGATTGTGGTTTTGATCATTTTGCTTTCGGCTGCTTTAGCACCTTGGTTGGCAACCCATTCCTATTCCAGGCAGAACCTGCGGGCCCGTTTGAGCGAACCCAGTTCTGAGAATTGGCTGGGTACGGATGGCTATGGGCGAGATGTGTTCAGCCGCGTTCTCTGGGGAGCGCGTGTGTCACTGCAGATTGGATTCGGAGCGGCCGGACTAGCGCTGGCCATCGGTGTAGTTCTAGGAGCTATTGCTGGCTATTACGGTGGCTGGATTGATAACGCCATTATGCGATTTACTGATGTCATGATGTGTATTCCGGCATTGTTCTTGGCGCTGACCGTTATTGCGCTGTTCGGAGCGAGCATGACGAACACTATGATTGTGATCGGAGCCATCTACTGGACTCGAACGTGCCGGATTGTTCGGGGTGAGTTTTTGAGCCTGCGGCAGCGGGATTTCACGGAAGCTGCTCGGGCCTTGGGTCTGAAGGACTCTCGCATTATTTTCCGCCATCTGCTCCCCAATGCGTTGGCACCCATTATTGTGCAGGGAACGCTGTTCATCGCCCAGGTCATTTTGATTGAGTCGGGGCTCAGTTTTTTGGGTTTAGGGGCCCAGCCACCTACACCGAGCTGGGGTAATATGCTCACAGAAGGTTAT
>SLOZ01000384.1 GCA_007132255.1 Limnochordia bacterium
AACACTGGAGCGCTTAGGGCTGAAGGAAGTGGCTGACGAATTGGAAGAGAAAGGTCTGCTGCCAGCCTAACAGTATCCTTTAATGCACGAGCGTCAACATCACAAAAGGTCCATCTCCGGTCACCGATCGGAGATGGACCTTTTGATCTTCCCGAAACAAGTTGCGCGCCACCCAACTGTGACCAGAACGAGGGGGCTCTCCGGGTGGCGGACGAATCAGGTACGGTATCCTACCAGCCTAAATCTTACGACTACCAAATGTTTGCAGCTTCCGGTACGGCCGACCGATCCTTCAGTTCGATAGCATCCTTAGTACAGTAAGCGCGGCAAATGCCGCATCCATAGCACTTTTCAGCTTCAATATCCACTTTTTTGTTGGCCAAGCTGTACCGCATGGCTCCGAAATTGCAGGCTGCCATGCAGGCACGGCAGCCGATGCACCGGTCCGGATCCACACCAGCCACATGTTCCGCTCTGAACATGACCGGGAATGCGTATGCCTGCGTTGCTTTCAAAGCGAGGCAGTCCCGATCACAGTTGCAGATGCCGCCAATGAAGGGGGCAACGAAGGTCCAAACAGAGTGATATAGCCCCTTCTTCTCTAGATCGCGCATTTGCTCCAAGGCCTCTTCCTTGGGTACCTCCTCGAGACCACTAATATCCGGCCCTGTAAGATAATCCGCGTCGATGGAACGCTGTATCTTTAGCATCTGCGATTCAGAGCCCGGTACCATGCTGATCCCATAACAGTATCGATGCTCACTGCCCGATGAAAACTGGCGGCAGATACACGGCAATCGGGTCACAGAGCTGACAAAGCCAAGGATCTCCTCAATGGCTTCAATGGGCACCACTTGTCCATAGTGCACTTTTTTCTGTTTGTTAACTAACGCGGGTCGCAGGACAGCCTGCACGAACGACGGAAGCCTGTTTAGATTATTGGTCTCTTCAATCTTGCTTCCTAGCGCGTCCGGATCCTTGAAAAAATCTCCGATAAAACGGCGACGACGTAGATCGCTCAATAAGTCTTCAGAGTAATTCTCGGCCCGCAGATACCACTTCTTTCCTTCGCCATGCTTTGTACAAAATTCACACATGAAAGCCATCTCCTTTCGGCGCGGCAGGTTCTAGACACGCCAACAAGCAATGTAGTGATAAGTCCTTGTGGGCGGAGAGTCCCTAAAGGGGATGACGGGATACACCGGTTTTCAATCCTGTTTCTTTGGTTTCCCTAATCAGGGAAGCATATCCAAAATGCGGTGGAACTGTTCATGATCGAACGCACGCATGGTTATGGTTCGAATTCCCAGACGTCCACAGCTAGCTAATGCTGCTGCTGCACAGGCTTCATCGTCTGAAAACTCGGCAATAACCACACCGTCATAGGGTCCTGCCAACTGATACCCGGCTATGAACTTGCCACCCATGGATTCTATCATCTTAGCGGTCGCTGCTTTAGCCGTTACCGCTTTCACATCCTGAACACTCTGGTCACTGTAGTTCCATAAAGCAACATACGTCGGCACATTAAGCCCTCCCCTTTTCCTCAAACTCATACACCGGCGCTTCCCGTCATCCATCGTGCAGCGTTGTCTTCGCCATCCAGATCTGATCAAGTCCGAGCTGGCGAAACACATCATTGTCTACAATGTCGCAAGACCGTCGATCTACGTCCTTCTGGTTGGAGACTTTCCAGGGATCTCAACATCCGTTAGCATTGAGCATACTTACGTTGCCCCACAAACAACCGTGAATTTCCTTGCTTCACTGCAGAATAGTGCGTCTACCTTCGCAAAGTTTTGGCTCAACAGCCGATTCCTGACCTTGATGCAACAAGGCACCAGCAACAGCTGGTGCCTTGTCGCACTTTACTGCCATATCTCCCGGACCACAGGAGTTGCAGAGAATCTGCATCAATCCATACAGTTTTGCGCAGCAGAGCTCCATCGGCCAATGCCCAGTACTACCGATCCAGCCAAAATTGGGCTGGATTCAGGATCGCAGGGTAGCACACGATCCATGGATTGACAAACCCGCCTTGGGCCAATTCTTCAGCATGTGGTACGTTCTTTAGAGCATTGCTGTGAACGACAATTCGCGGCAGGTCCGACACAGTGCCAATGAAGAATGGTCCGTCGTCAATGTGGATACGGACCATCTGCAGCACTAAGTCATCACGGACGCTTTGATCCGGCTCAACCCTTATTTGGTCATAAAGAGCTTGTAGCCGTGCCACAGGTCCGGCTAAGTCAGGTTGTTCGCGCGGTGGTGTTCGATCGCGGGGAGCCATGTGATCCTGATCATGAGCTCGGCCAGCATGCATCTGCTGGTACCAAGACCCATACAAAGGAGCCCAGCGTGCTCCATCGATGGGAACCATCCACTGCGGATAGACCACGTGGTCTGGCCCATCGCCTACTTCCCAGCTGTTGAGAATATCAAACGAAGCAGTGGCCTGAATGCCCCAAAATACTGCTGTATCCACTGGGTTCATCTCAACCTTGAGCCCAACAGCTTCCCAATCGGCTTTGATCATCTCACTGGCCTGAACATGATCACCGCTGGCAGACGTGTCGTAGTCGATGCGCAGTGTCAATGTGTCACCATTTGGCATATCACGCCACCCATTTCCATCTTGATCGATCACGCCCAGACCATCCAGCATGCTCATGGCCCGTTCTGGATCAAAGTCAACGTAACTGCCAATCCAGTCTTCTAGGACCTCTCCACCCTGGGGATGGCGAGTATATTCGACTGCCTTCGCACTGAATGTCCCTGTACTCAGACGGCCCAAGCCGTAATAGAGCGTGTTCTGGATTCGGGGCCGATTGACCGCGAAGGACAGTGCCCGCAGAAAGTCGGGGGCTCGGTAGAGTTCTTTTTTGGCTTCATCCGGATGGTTCCAGTTGGGAAAATACATTGGCCCCGTACCAGAGCCACTGGCCCATAGTTTAACCTCATAGTCGCCATCTTCGGCACTATCCAGCAGAGGATTCATCACTGTTAACGGCAGAAACGGGCGCATGTGAAAATCTGATTGGCCGTCCATCAATCGCAATAACAGAACCTCATAGTCCATGACAAAACTGACCATCCGATAGTCAATGTAGGGCAGCTGATTTCCTTCTGGATCTACGGCGTAGTAATATGGATTCCGCTCGAATTTCGCGTACTCACCAACAGCGTGTTCTACGAGTACCCATTCTGTAAGCACTGGCGTCCCAATGTGCTGTGTCCAATCTACCTGGGACTCGAAAGTTTCATACGAGTCGTAGATATCAGAGTGCCGCGGATGAAACTGAGTCACGTGGTGGGCTGGCACGATAAGTCGTTCTCCAACCCCACCGTTTACCCACATAGCTAGCTGCTGTGGAAGCAGGGGCGCAGGCTCGGCGAACTCGATGCGAATCGTGTAGTCATCCGGCAGCGTAATTTCGGCTGGCCAGCCGCCGGCCGTGAGCATGGCAGGTACAGGATCCGATACCTCGGGATCCAATGCCATGTCTTCCCACCAGAAGAGAAAATCGTGTCCAGAAAAGCGTACGCCATCCGACCAACGGATACCCTCACGAATGTTCAGTGTCCAAACCGTTGCATCCTCATTGGACTCCCATGACTCGATCCAATTGGGCGCAATATCCAAAGCGTCGTCCACCCAGCGCAGGGGCGAGTGACCATACATGCTCATTCTAGTGAATCCGAACATCCCAAACGGTGGCGCTTGGCTGTACCAGGTACCACCATATTGCCCAATACTGTGTATAGGTTCGATGACCAACGGTTCTGCCGGCAGACGTTCTTCCACAGGCGGAAGTTCACCTGCTTCCACCAATACCTTTAACATCCGGTGCTTCGTTGTACTGGGCCCAGCTGGGGCTGCTAACGATGAGGAAGAGCAGCGTTGCGAGTGCAGCTAGGCGCTTTATGCAGACCATTTCGATGCCTCCTTTTCGGGTTTTGAAGCATTACAGTTCTTTCAAACAAAACGTCAGTCTTCAGAGCGAACCCAACACTATCCAACGCTGTCGTCCCACCTCCCACGGACCCAAGAGCCTTCTTGGGTGTTAGAGCCGCTAAGTTCATCCATTCTTGGTTTGTTTGATTTTCTAGAAACCTTTTGAATTAATTTTTATTTTTTAATTTTCTGTCATTTTTTAACGCGGGCAATTATCAGTACCCTGAAGGCAGTCACACATTGAAGATAGTTTTTCCAATTGGATCGGGGACCAGCGTTGTATGTAGACGAACGCGCTTCAGCGCAACATCCCCGAGTTCGGCTTCGCA
>SLOZ01000132.1 GCA_007132255.1 Limnochordia bacterium
TCGGCTCGAATCATGGCAATCGCTGATGCCTTTGATGTCATGACTATGAACCGTCCCTATGGCAAAGGCAAGACCCAGACCGAAGCTCTCGAAGAGATTCGAGCGTGCGCAGGCGAACAATTTGATCCGACATTGGCCGAAGTCTTTGTCGATATGATGGCGGGAGACGAAGTGGGAGGTTAGAAGCGCTGTACCTGTAGGGGACGCTTAGCAGTTAATTCGGTTGCTCGAAACGGGCTTCGGATTGTGGGATAGCTGCTGCAACTCCTCGGCAGATCAATCCCTGACCGGCAGAGCGCCAGTGCTGCGCGTTGGCGCAGTAGGTTTCGACACCCAAATGTACAGTGGCGTTTTAACGGGTCTGGTTGTCAGATGGACTTCACTTCCGAAATGTTTCCCGGGTGATCTGTCAGAAGCCGGCCAAAGGCTCAATGAAACAGCTGTTAGACCCGCTGCTGTTCTTTAGGAAACGGTACCGTTAGGCGCAAAAAGAAGTTCCTCCTAGATCTATACTAGGAGGAACTTCAAGATTCATAGCCGGCCAGGCCGCATGCTTGATTGACGAAGAAACATCGTCTTGCGGGACTTTAACTTGTTTCACGACACTTGTTTTCAGCGTTTCCCTATGCTTTACGGTGTCATTCTGCCGAAGTACGTTAGGATGATCAGGATCACTACAACAGCTCCAACTAACTGTAACATTTGGCACCCCTCCTTGATAATGGTGGACACAATCGCCGGTCACAACATGAATCGATCGATGACTATTTACGCATCAATATCGCTGACACGACAGCGCCGACGACTACGCCGGCAAGTCCGGTCGTCAAAACCTGTTGTCGGATTTGGCCGATACCGGTAAGGGTTTCGCCTACTTCATCAAGCCAGTCAGCGGGAGGGCTTATCAGCTTGAGAACGCTTACGTACTCTCCGGCTGTTCGGCCGAAAACCAAGTATCCAACAACCAAGCCAACCATACCTATCATGATGCCCCACAGTATGACCCTTTGTAGCAAAACGACTCACCCCTTAGCTGTCCATGTCTGCGGTTGTGAAAGTCTACACTGCCCGGCGGCCATTGAGTAAGTTTACCACAATCACCACAGCCGCAATGGCTAGTAAAACGTGAAGCAATCCGCCGAACGTTGTGGCTGTTATCAAACCAATCAGCCAAAACACGACCAGAATAACTGCAATTGTCCATAACATTGTACAGTTCTCCTTTCTGCTCGGAAAAGGCGAATATTTCCGTCGTTATACCTCGAAGTATAGCCCATCCAGTTCACAAAGAGATCATCCCAGTGTCACGCAATTGTCACATTTTGACGGCAAAAGCCTTTGGACACGGCGTTTTTCAGCGGTCCTTCCTCACAAAAGCAGTATTGCGAATAGTAAACCACAGCGGCTTGATCATGTCACTTTTCTGAAAGTTGGGACGGGTAAGCAAAGGTGTGCTTTTGTCCCGCCCAGCTGGGCGTGGCGAAACTCGGTGGCCGGTTCCGTATGTTTGGGGACGCGGCGAGAGTGTAAGCAAAGGCTAAGGCGTTCGTTGAATGGAACCATGAGTATCCAGCGGCTACAGCGACAGAACGCTTGGGCCAGACGAGGGAGTTGTGGCTTCTTGGCAAGGGGGGAGTAGTATGGCTAAAGGAAACGAGCGGTTGCGCATTTATTCGTTAGGGCGCTTTGCTATATACATTGGCGACAAGCCCATCCATGAAGCCGAAGTGAGTATGAGCAAGAAATGGAGGCTGTTCAAGTATCTTCTGACCCACCGAAAAACGGCGATACCCGGAGAATTCATAGGCGAGATTTTTTGGCCTCGTGCCTCGCGCCCAAAAGCGCTGCATTCGCTGCGCAACACGATTTATCTTCTCCGCTTAGCTTTGGATTCTGCCGATCTGGCTGGCGAGTCTAACAGCCTATTCGTTATTCGTCACGGCATGGTCAGTCTCAACCGGCACGCTGATTTCTGGTTTGACGCGGCTGAGTTTGAGTCGCTTTGCGCCCAAGCCCACGCGTCGATTGCATCGGAAAAGGCAGCGGCGGTGGAGTTGTTCCAGCAGGCTTTAGAGCTCTACAAAGGGGATTACCTGAGCGAGGCCCTGTATGATGATTGGGTTAAGGGCGCCCGATCGTCGTACCGACAAATCTATAGAAGAGCTGTTATGGCATACTCCCAGCTGCTCATGGATGGCGGGGACTATGCCGAGGCAAGACGAATCTGTGAACGACTCTTGGAGTTCAGTAGTTTGGATGAAGAGGTTCAGAGTCGGGTGATGGAGTCACTGATTGGCGAGGGAGAGATGGAAAAGGCAAGGGCTCTGTATGGACGGTTTTCTTCATTTCTTTACCACGAAAGTGGGAGCCTTCCTTCCAGGCGCATGCGGACTTTGTACCAAAAGGTTCAAAAAGACGCTGGACGATTGACGACCACGGACTTCGACACCATCAAGGAGCTGTTGGTCGAACAAGATGATAGTACGGGGGCTCTGTTCTGTGATGAAGATTGGTTTCAGCGGATGTTCACGTTAGAGCGGCAACGGGTAGCTAGGACCGGAATCCCTGCACAGCTTCTAAAGATGAATTTGGTGAACAGGGACCTCTCTTTACCGTCAGTTAAGGAAACAGACCGTTCGGCGGCTGTGCTGCAGGGATTCCTGGACCAGATGCTGCGGCACGGGGATGTAGCATGCCGTTCCACTGATACACAGTTCCTACTTATTCTGCCCGGGGTTGCCACAACCGATGTTGTTAAGGTAACGAAGCGCATTGAAGACCGTTTCAAGAAAAGCTATTCTGGGCCGGTAATGCTTCGCATTCGAGCTGCACCGCTATAAGCGGAAGCCTGCCATGAGAATCTGTGGTGTGGACGTTGTCGAAGGCGGCTTGTGTTGTCATCGTTCATGGTGTCAGGTCACTGGCATGGGAGTCTGTTTCCTAGCCGCGTTTTGACGCCGAGGATCGTCGGTGCGGCTGCACGAAATGTCCGTTAGCAGGCATTTGTCCCACTGCCAGCCTTGGGCCTTAAAACGGCCTGCTAGGCCTCGAGCGCCTAAGGGCGCGCAAGGCCTAACAGGCCGTTTCATGGAGGCAGGCTCGGGCTGCTAGAACAAGAGGCGCAGCAGCCAAATCAGTAAGATTATCGGTGATGCCAGGACAAACAATGGGATTAGCAGGGCCAAGAACGGTATGCCCAAAGCGATGACTAAGACTATACCGACGACGGCCAGAACGACCAAGAGAATGGGGCCCACCACACCAAATAACACGAGCCCAGCCACGGTGATACCAACGATGGCACCGACAATACCAAAAATGGTCCGCACGATAGGATCCTCGATTCTATAACTTTTTTCGCCGACGCGAAGCTCAACAGGATCACCTTCGCTGCCGCTCCACGACACATTGAGATCGCGGTCTTGAAAAGCCACCAGTAAATACACACCCAGTGCAATAAGGGCCAAGGGCCACAACACCTTGAGACTGCGCACCATCGGGCCAGGCATGAACCCTAGGTTTTGGCTTAGAAACAGGAGACCAATGGCTATCAGCGCTATATAAACCCAGTTACGGCGATCATTCATTCTTCATTACTCCTTTCAATGTCTTATCTCATACATAGAGTATCACGGTTTGTCCGTCGTGTTAACCCGCCGCAGCAGGATGGTTTATCCGTCGGAGGACGGAATTGAGTTGTCTTGGTCTCTTGAATTGAGAAGCAGCGAAAAGCCCCCGAGCCAGCGGGTACTGGTTCAAGGGCTTTTCACTTTGACTGCTACTCATGTTCGGAACAGTAGTAATTCATGGCTTTGGTCATGAAGGCTGCCAGGCCTTGGCCATAGGCATCGATGTTCTTCGTGAAACGCTCGTCAGCCGTGTACATTTGACCGAGACTCCGAAACACGTCGAGACTGCAGGGGTAGAAGTAGTCGTTGATCAACTGGTGCCAACGTTCAATATGCTTTTGAACCTCCGCATCAGAGACGGGCCGATCCTGCAGCGCTGCTAAGCTCTTGTATACAGCAGCGGACTGATCAGATATGGCCTGCCATTGTTCCTTGCCATACTTGGCTGTGCGACGTTGGCTTTCTTGATAAGCGTCAGTTTCGCCCCACCGTTCTTCGGTCTCTCGGGCATACTGCTTGCGGTGGTCTGCGAGCGCCGTCGTGCTAAACGGTTCAAACATGTCTTTTTTGGACACTGCGAGTCCTCCTTCCAGTGCTGTTATGGCTTGATCCACAGCGGTTAGCAGGCCATCGATACGGTGGCGTTTAGCCA
>SLOZ01000270.1 GCA_007132255.1 Limnochordia bacterium
AAACGATGACGAATAATGCCAGGATAATGGCCACAAAAAACGCTTGAAAATACTCCTGAATGACGGCCCGTTCCATGCCCCTACCCCCCGCAGTTGATTTGACCAACGAAAAAAGGGGAGTGAATACACTCCCCGGTTTTGACTATGACATACGACGTTCCTTAATGCGAGCGGATTTTCCTGCCCGTTCCCGCAGATAGTACAGTCGCGAACGACGTACCTTCCCGTGACGGACCACTTCAATGCGGGCAATTCGAGGCGAGTGAATTGGAAACGTTCGCTCAACCCCAACGCCTTGGGAAATTTTGCGCACGGTGAACTTTTCGTCGATACCAGCGCCAGTGCGGCGGAGAACAACCCCCTGGAAAATCTGAATACGCTCGGTACTTCCTTCCACGACCTTTACGTGGACTTTAACGTTATCGCCACCGCGAAATTGCGGAATATCGGTCTTTAACTGTTCTTTGGTAATGCTTTCAATGACATTCATTGTTCGACGAGGCCTCCTTTCGTACGTTCCTTACAATCTTCTTGTTTGACATCCTCTAACAGCTCGTGCACGTCCTTCGATAGCGGTTGGCTGTCTAGAAGGTCGGGGCGGCGCTCCAGAGTTCGCCGAAGGGATTCTTTGAGACGCCAACGCTGGATCTGACCATGATGGCCGCTCAACAAAACGCTGGGTACTTCCATTTCCCGAAAAACCCGAGGTCGGGTGTAATGCGGGTGTTCCAGTAGTCCGTTGGAAAAACTATCCTCGGTGGCCGAGTCTTCGGCGCCCAAAACACCGGTCAGCAAGCGGGCGACAGTGTCAATCAAGACCATAGCCGGCAATTCGCCGCCCGTAAGGACGTAATCACCGATCGACATTTCTATGTCCACATATAGAGCTCGAAACCGCTCATCAATGCCTTCATAATGCCCACAAAGCAGGATCAACTGCGATTTCGCCGCAAGCTTCGACGCTGCCGACTGCGCTAGCGTCTGCCCCTGGGGTGTTAGATAGATCACCGGACCAGAATTATCTAGACGAATGAAATCCAATGCTCTAGCCAATACGTCGGGCTTCATCACCATTCCGGGGCCGCCACCGTAGGGTGTATCGTCCACGATGCGGTGTTTATCCAGCGTGAAATCGCGGATATTCCACAGCGATATCTGGACAATCCCTTGATTGCGGGCTCTTCCAATGATGCTGTGACTTAACGGTCCGGCAAACATCTCCGGGAAAAGCGTCAAAACATCAATATCTAAGGCCATGATTAATCAAGTAGTCCTTTCATCAGTTGTATGGTGATGACTCCCTTATCGAGGTCAATGTCCAAGACCACATCCGCAATGACTGGAATGAGAATGGGTTCCCGGCGGTCGGGATCCGTGGGACGCACCGAATAAACGTCATTAGCACCCGTCTGCAGCACATCGTCCACAGTACCGAGATGTTCACCCTCCGTGGTTACAACGTCTAGTCCGATCAACTGGAAGATGTAGTGACGACCTTCGGGCAGTGGAACCAACTCATCCGGTGCCACCTGGACAAGAAGCCCTTTTAGCGGTTCAGCATCATTGATTGAATCTATGCCTACTAATTTGGCAACAAGACTCTGCTTATGGAAGCGCATTGTCTCCACTTCAAATGTGCCCACGAGCGTGTTTCCATCCCTGGCAAACAGCATAAGCGTCTCCATGCTCAAAAAACGTTCAGGAAACTCGGTCTGCGGGCGAATCCGAATGTCTCCGCGGAGACCATGGGTTTTTCCAACTTCCCCGATGACGATCCACTTCACATCCATGACTGCAGCAACCTAATCGACAATATCCACATGGATTTTCTTCCCTTGTTTCATGGCGGCGGCCTTGGTTACAGTGCGAATAGCTTTGGCCACACGGCCCTGCTTACCAATGACGCGACCCATGTCTTCTTGAGCGACACGCAGCTCAAATACAGTTTCATCTTCTTTTTCAACAGCTGTCACGGAGACGTCATCAGGATGGTCGACCAATGCTTTGGCGATAAACTCTACCACTTCTTTCACGGATATGGCCTCCTTACTCCTGGTTTTTGCCTGCGGTGAACTTCTCCATTACACCGCTCTTCTTTAGTAAGGAACGAACAGTGTCAGAAGGTTGAGCCCCCTTCTGCAGCCAATCCAGTGTCTTTTCTTCGTCCACCTTGATTTCAACAGGTTCCACGAGGGGATTATAGTAACCCAATGCGTCGATAAAACGACCGTCGCGTGCGGCGCGAGAATCCGCAACCACCAATCGATAAAACGGACGCTTTTTCTGACCCATTCTCTTTAAACGAATGCGTACTGCCATGATCTTTCACCTCCTGCTTGCGCAAATATCTATTCCACCTCGAACTGCGAGGAGATCAGCCAAATAGAGGAAACCGTTTTTTTGCCTTTTTCTTCATCTTGTCGCTGCCGCCGGTGAGCTGCTTCATCATCTGCCTTGTCTGATCAAACTGTTTAAGCAGGCGATTCACATCTTGGACCCGAGCACCGGAACCACGAGCTATGCGTTTGCGGCGCGACCCCCCGATGATTTGGGGCGAACGTCGCTCTTCTAGAGTCATGCTGTCAATCATCGCTTCAACGCGACGCAATTGACTTTCGTCGATTTCCATACCTTTCAGCTGCTTGCCAACTCCAGGGATCATACCCATTAATTGGTCAATGGGGCCCATGTTTTTCACCTGCTGCAGCTGATCTTTAAAGTCTTCCAGTGTAAAGTCAGCGCGCTTGAGTTTTTCTGCCATGGCCTCAGCTTTTTCACGGTCCATACTGGCTTCGGCTTTTTCGATCAGACTCAGCATGTCACCCATTCCTAAGATGCGTGAGGCCATCCGGTCTGGATGAAACGGTTCTAGACCGTCCATCTTCTCACTGGTTCCAGCAAACTTGATAGGTTTGCCTGTGACTGCTTTCACCGAAAGTGCCGCGCCGCCGCGGGCATCACCATCGAGCTTAGTCAAAATGATACCATCGATCCCCAGCTGTTGGTTGAACGATTCGGCTACATTCACGGCATCCTGGCCTGTCATTGCATCAACTACAAGTAGAATCTCGTGGGGCTTTGCTTCACCCTTAACGTTAACCAGTTCTTCCATCAACGTTTCATCGATGTGCAGACGACCCGCTGTATCCAGAATGACGACATCACTGCCGTGCCTGTCTGCATGCTGCAGAGCTTCGCGGGCAATGCGGACTGGATTTTCCTGGCCAAGCGTGAAGACAGGAACGTCAATCTGTTCACCCAAGACCTGAAGCTGCTTAATGGCTGCGGGCCGATAGATGTCAGCTGCTGCCAACAGTGGGCGATGACCTTTGGCCTTAAGCATACGAGCCAACTTGGCCGATGCCGTTGTTTTGCCGGCACCCTGCAGGCCCACCATCATGATAACTGTGGGAGGGCGGCTGGCAAAAGTAAGTTTGGCCTGGGTTCCCCCCATCAGGTTGGTCAACTCTTCATTAACGATCTTGATCACTTGTTGAGCCGGGTTCAGATGCTCCAGCACTTCACCGCCAACGGCGCGTTCTTTGATGGCATTGATGAAATCCTTGACGACTTTGTAGTTAACATCAGCCTCTAATAGGGCTAAACGCACTTCCCGCAGCGCTGCTGTTACATCTTTTTCGGTGAGCTTACCCCGCCCCCGAAGTTTCTGCAGTGTCTCCTGCAGCCGATCGGCTAAATTACCAAAGGGCATGCTCTAACCTCCTTAGCTATCACTGAACAACTGCTGTACCTTAGCCGTTAGATCTTCCGCTTGTTGGGTCAGATCAGGCCGACCCGCTGCTTCCAAGTCTGCCGACAAGGCGTTGAGCTGCGCAGTTATTTCTTCTAGACCTGTCTGTCGCTGTTGGTGTCTTGCCACCAATCCTAACTTTGACTCAAAACCGTCTAGTGTCTGCGTCGAACGTTTGAGCATATCGTATACAGCTTGACGGCTGATGGTGAGCTGATCACTGATCTCACCTAGGGACAGATCCTCGTGAAAATACATTTCAAAGATGTCCTGCTGTCGTTTTGTTAAAAGTGGACCATAAAAGTCAAATAAGAGGCTCATTTTCAGGGTCTTGTCCATAGTGCCTCCCTGTTAAGTAAAATGGCTTTACAGATGCTAGTATACCATGACAGAGGGATATGTCAAGCCTGCGCGGCAAATTTTCTTGACAGGGAGGCCAGATTGTGACAAAACTCAGTCTCGTTGATGGCATTGACATGTTTCAACGCCGCCATAACGGGCGGCTCGACTCGGGAGACCCATC
>SLOZ01000034.1 GCA_007132255.1 Limnochordia bacterium
TCATGGTACCGAAGGCAAAGAACATAGCTATGGACCCTAACGCCACGTAGTTTGTGATGAAACCAATAACCAGTACCGTGGCAATCATGGATAATCCTAACGGGACTGAGATCGCTAACGTCATGCCGACAATCGTTGCGGAGCCTTTGCCGCCGCGAAATCCCGCAAATACTGGGTAACAGTGACCGAGAACGGCACAAGCGCCAGCCAGATATGCCAAGTAGCTGATTTCTGGATACAGCCATTGGAGCAGCGAAACAGACAGCAAACCTTTGAGGGCATCAACGGTCGCGACCAAGAGGCCGTAAGGCACGCCAAACACGATGCTGGTGTTGGCCGCACCCATATTACCGCTTCCATGTTCTCGGATGTCAATACCCCGCAAGCGCCGTCCCAGAAGATAAGCTGTGGGAAAGCTGCCAATTATGTAACCCACGACGGCAGCAATCATACTGTTCAGGATCAACATTAAATCATCACATCTCCCTTGGTGTGATCGCGGGGTGCGCCGCCTGGAAATGGTTGAAGCCGGTCACCCCTTTATGTGGTGCCGAAAAGGACCATCGGCTACGAGCGTTTTCGCGATGAAGGCAAGTATTTCGATATTTCTCCGACCATATCCTGTACCGGCATGGTTTGGATCCAAATTTTCCCGGGACCTGTTAAGGTCGTTAGGAACAGACCCTCGCCTCCTAAGAACATGTTGCGAAAACCCTTAACGGTCTCGATGCTCATGTCCACAGTCTCTTCGAAAGCTCCTACAGACCCAGTGGCCACCTTAATGCGCTCTCCCGGTGCTAACTGTTTCTCGACGCACTCGCCATCCATCTCGATGAACACTTGACCGCGGCCTGTGAATTTCTGCATGATGAAACCTTCACCACCGAAGAAGCCAGTACTGAAACGCTTTTGAATATGGATGTCATAGTTCACAGACGGTGTAGCACACAAAAACGCGCGCTGCTGGCATACCAAAGCGGTTTGTGCGATATCAAAGACAAGGATCTTTCCTGGGTAGGTGTGACCAAACGCCACTTTGGCTCCACTGCCTCTAGCGGTAAAGTCAACGGTAAACATGTCTCCGCCCGAAATGGAGCGTTTCAAAGCACCCATAACACCGCCTTTCATCTGTGTCTGCATCTCGACATCACTGCTCATCCACTGCATGGCACCGGTTTGGGCATAGACCGACTGGCCGTGTTCCAGCATAAGTTCAATCATGGGCATGACCGTGCCATGAATGACATAATCCATGAAGATCCCTCCTTAGATAATCCACGATCAATGACAGCATTCCGTGACAGAAGCACAATTTCCTTTCGTTTATTCGAAAATTTGGGAATTCGAGCCGCGATAATTTGCCGGAGGATATCGCAGCGCGCAAAACCCTCGCCCACATTATACTGCGGGTGAGGGTTTTGGACATTGTTGGTCATCTGTCCCTAGGAGACCTGTTTACCAGAGAACAAAGCGTGGTTTACGACCGAGTACGAAATGCTGCGTAGCAGGCATTTCCCCGAGCGGAACAGTCAACGTTGGGCGTTGAAACACGTCTGTGCAACAGGCCTGCTAGGTCATTGATCATCAACAAGTGAGTGAAAAATAGGGTTTGAAATCGCCTGAGCTGAAGTCAACCACCCATGTGCAACCGTGTCCTCCATGGTCGTGGAGCGATGTTATTGCCAGCCGTGGAGCAAATCCTCAGAACGATCGGCAGGAACCCGATACGTGTCCAAGATTCTTTGGTGATGCTCTGCAACTCGCATCCGGTCTAGGACAACTTGTTGACCCACTTGATTTTCAAAGACAGTGAACACCTTATCCGAATCTTGCTGTTCCACAAGTTCAACGAATTCAGCCATATTGGAGACGGGTTCGCCGTTGACGTAGGACACCACCCAGAGGTTCATGCCTTCGTATCCGGTGTTGACGGCATCGGGAAGGACTCGGAGCAGAATCACCACTTGATCTCCAGGCTTTTCGGGAACGTTGTTACGGTACATGCTGACAAGTTCCGGTGGTGCGATATTTGACCAATTATCACCCCAGATGCGCAGCAGGTCTTTGCTTAAAGGGCTAAACACTAAACCACCGTAGATATAGTAGGTAGGAAGTGTTTCATACTGTTCCTGCGGAACCAGCCAATTTTCTTCGGCTGGACGGTGCAGTTGGATGGGAATCGTTTGCTCGACACCATCACGCAGAATGGTTACATTCATCGTATCGCCAACTTGGTATTGCTGAACAACATACGCCATGTTCGTGCGTTCGCGGTTCCGGAACTCCACAGTCCCGTCGTTGGCGATGATATGGTCATCAAAGGCCAAGACTACGTCTCCGGGTTGGAGTGGTCCATCGCCGGGTGAACCGGGATACGTACGCGTGATGAGGACACCGGTCTGATCCGGTTCCATTTGATGACTAGCACGCAGCGCTGGATTCTCCATGCGCTGCCAAATGATGCCGAGACTCGGGAATCCGCGATACTCGCCTCTTTCAATTCCGTCGAGAAAGTGCTGAACGATAGGCGTTGGAACCATGTATCCTAAGTTTTGGCCCGATGGAATTCCCTGCATGATGACGCCCGTTAGTTCACCATCAACGATCACAGGGCCCCCACTGTTACCAGGATTGATAGCAGCATCGATCTGTCCGGCTAAGAGAGCGACGGAACTATGAACATAAGGTTGGTGTTCAATGCGAGAAACAATTCCCTTGGTGATGCTCAAGGTGTCGCCGCCCATCGGAAATCCGTAGACCGTGACTTCCTTGTGGGTGTCCGGCAGTCCGCCAATCTGCAGCGGTTCGATTCCTTCAAAGAAGTTGGGATCCTCCACTTCGATGATGGCCAAGTCCGATTGGTGGGAGATGGCTGTTACGGTAGCTAGATAGCGTTCTGTGTCCCCATACTTGCGTACTTGGAGAAATGTCAAATCGCTGACAACGTGGGCATTGGTGATGATTCGATTGCCTTCGATGACGGCCCCGGATCCTGTCGATGCTCTGGGTCCCTGCATGTTCCAGGGATTGTAGTAATCAGGGGTGTTGTATACAGAGTAAATCTTAACAATCGCTTCGCGGATGGATTCCGCGCCCGCAACCCCACTGATTCCTGGAGCTAATTGTACAAGGATCAAAGTCAGAAAAAGAATGTACATCCAACGTCTTAACATAGTACTACCTCCAATTTAGGTGCATTAACTTGCATATTTAAGCGCTGTAGGGGATAACTCCTGCATATCTGCAGTGCTTTTCTCCTAGCAGGTGGCCAATCTGGGTCCAACGATATTGGGCGGTGAGATGCAGGCCGGTGTGCTCAATGATTTGTCGTGATTTGGACTGCCAGCAAAAGGGATCCAGGATGACCCTGGCGAAACGTAGCAATAGAGTGAGGGTAACGGCAGGGACGTTCGAGATTTTGGGTACGATAGGCTCGAAATGTTTGGAATATTTCAATGTTATTCGTGTAGGTTCGTCGGCAGGGCTTTTCGTGGTAAGGCTCATCGGTAAACAAAGGATCCTGGCTCGCCAGGTGGCTTGGTCCAGCGGGGCGGTGCTTTCTGTGTCATAGTTCTTCGTCAGTATCTCAGCCTAGTTGGCTGGACCGTGGTTGGAAATGCTGGAATGATCCATTTGAAATTGTTAGTTTTCCGCGCAAGGGAACATCGCATTAAGACAACGTGGACGAAAAGGACCCGTCGGGAAATGCTTGGATGGTCGGGATGTTGTCCAGTGGTGGTGGAGTCAGTTCATGGGCTTGATTCCGGTTGCGGAATATTGAGGTGGTTAGCTTATGGTACCGTGGACTCGGGAGGAGTGGGGGTATTGCAGCGATGGTTGAAGTGGGTATTGTTTATCGCAAGCGTATTGGTGATTGCCGCGTCGAATGGTGTGGCACATAACATGCTGCAGTCGACGCCCTCCCATCTGTTGGTGGCTGAAGGACCGACTCTGCAAGTGTTCGCTTCTTACGATGAAGGTCGACGGTGGCAGCAAGTGGAACCACTGCCCGATGGTATGCGGTACGGGGTTTTCACAGGGCCACTGACCGGAGTCTGGTTGGCCACCCACAATGGTCTCTTTTGGGCGCCGGAACACCTTTGGAGTTGGCAGCGCGTGTTGAGCGATCCGGTGGCGTGGATTACTTGGAGTCCCAGTGGAGAGCATTGCCTTTTCAAAGTATGGGGGGGCGGGCTCCATTGGGCCAGTGAAGGCGGACTTATGCCAGGTGTTGAGCGCGAGGCGCATGATCGTCTGGGTTTGCCCATGGCTCGGCCCGTACAGTCCGCTGTTGTTACCGATGATGGTCACATCTACATCAGTTTGTTTGATGTCGGTGTTTTTGTTTCGCGAGACCGTGGTGTTACCTGGGAGGCTTTGGCCCAAGGCGAGCCTGCCCAGCAAACATTGCTGTTGGCGCGGTCTCCTGCGGGTGTTGTTTTTGCCGGCACCTTCGGTGGCGGTCTCCTGCGCTGGTCTGGGACCAGTGAAGGATGGCAGGTTGTGGACCCGGATTTGGCTGGGGCTGTGATCACCGCTGTGGCCTTTGATCAGGAAGCTGGGATCGCGGTGGGAACCCGCGAGCAAGGATTGTTTGTCTCGGTCGACGGTGGTGTTAATTGGGAACGAGATCCATTGGTGGAGCAGCATCGTGTGGCCGGAGTCGCGGCCGTTTCCGGAGGTCAATGGTGGCTCTACCAACCAGAAGGCGGTCTCTTCGTGCAGCAGGATCGCAGCCAGGTTTGGAGTCCCCGTCCGTTCAGGTTTACGAATCGCATTGAACAGGTGGCCGTGAGTTCTGATGGCCTTTGGTACATAAATGTCACCGGTGCTGGTCTGGGAGTCAGTGCTGATGAAGGGCAGTCCTGGCGTCTGCTAGAGCTGCCGGTTCCTTGGAGTGATGATAGAAAATTTGCGGTGACGGAGGCAGGCCATATTTTATTGGCTGCTGCTGATGAACTTTGGCGTTCCGAGGACCAAGGGCAGTCCTGGCAGCGGGAACCAACCATTTGGGGTGAGGTGCCCATAGTCTTTCTGCACCGAAGCCCAGCTGGGGTGATCCATTTGGCCGTGAATGAACGAGGCGGCCTGTATTACTTGGATGCGCATAATCAGTGGAATTTGATCAGTGCAGCCGGAGCCGTTCCGCATTCATATTGGGTGCAGGATGTGTTGTTTTTTCCCGAGCGGACCGTGGCTTATGGTGTTTACGATGTTTTGTTTCAAACCGAGCAGGGATGGGAGCACACGCACTTTGGTCAGAGCGGTCGTGCGGTCTTTCAAACACCGACGGGTGAACTCAAAACGGAAAGAGTGCTATCGACATTTGCCCTCGATCCGGTTACAGAGCGTTGGACGACGGTGGAATCTGTTCCCAGTCAGCAGCGTTTGACGACAATCCATCGTTATGATGATGGTGAGCACATAGGATTTGGGAAGACAACCGGTTTGGGCTGGTGGTTTCACGATGAAGAGGTTCATTGGGCACCGGTATTCGAGGCTATGGAGATCTTGGATGTCTGCTTGCTGGATGACAGACGGATAGTGGCTGGCACCACACAGGGTTTATGGTTGTCGCAGGATCGCGGGCGCACTTGGAGCCAGGTGGATTTACTGTTCTAGTGAGCCACTGGTGGCGACCTCGGCCAGACAACCTGGCGTAGGGCTATTTGGGAGTCTTGGATGATATTTCGTCCCCTGGAAATACGCAGCGGCTATGGACTGCCGCCTGTTGGCCTGGAACACGGTGGTCCGATGGTTACCCGGGATGCAAAACTGTCGCAGTGGAGGTGCGTGGATGAGTTGGATGGTTCGTTGGTTCGGTATCGGCCTGTTGATCTGTCTCGGTCTGCTTTTCTGGTGGTACCCAGCGCCGGCTGTATATCGGGTGGAAACCCAGGATTGGGCGATGGCCTATGAGCGTGAGTACAGTCCTTCATCATCGCTGCTGCCCTCGCAGTCACTTCTGCAAGAAACACTGCGTCGCTCGCGGTCGTTTGTCACACTGAGCGAGTATGTGATGAATGAGCTGTCGAACCAGGCAGTGATTTATCTGGACGCCGATGCGTGGCAGCAGGTTCAGAACAGTGAGTTTGTTACCGACAGTACCGTTTTCGGCCGAGCAGGTTATGTTCCTTTGAAGGGACCGGGGCTGGCAGATGCGGAATCCGAGCGAGGCTTTCTCGCTCGTCGTGACCAGACAGGATTTAAAACCATGCGTTATGCGTATGTGCCGGCTCTGGAGTATGGGAGGCACAGTGTGCCGGAGGCGCTGCGTTTTCCTCAACGGGCACAGCAGGCACCATTGGCGGCCGGGATTATGGCGGCTGGAATCGGTGCTATGTTGGTTCTGCCTGTAGAGCGGCGTATTGCCCAATCTTCCCTAGCCACCCTGACCGCGGTTCTCGCAGTGCTCTTGGCTGCTGCACTGCTGCTGGTGGCTTGGCCATTCCTTTACGGCTTGGTCGGCCATGATGCCGGTTACGCCTCGATCTTGATCGGAGGCTTGTTGTTGATAGCATCCGGTCTCGGATTGGCATTGGTAGGACGACAAATTGCCATGGTAAACCGTTTGTTTGGGGGCCAGAATGTGTTGATGCAGTGGACTTTTACTCCCCGACACTGGGCGGAGTATAGTCGTCAGCGTCAAAACGATCGCCGTGCCTCCCAAACCCTGCTCTGGATGTTGGTTACGATGATGGCTTTGGTGATCATCGCGGTTTTTTGGTTTGCCGATGGCAGCAGCAGCGTGGTGCTGCCGTTGGTCGTGATCGTCTTGGCTTCCGCACTCTGGCGTGCCCTGCTGCAGTGGGGTTGGAACCGCAAGCAGTTGGCGGAGCAGGAGCAACCCGGTGAGATTGTGATCGGTTACGATGGGCTTTATGCAGCTGGTGATGTGCATCGCTGGAGCGGCCTCGGAACGCGTTTGCATGGTGCTGTTGTGTGTGCTGCCAGCGATTCCAAGGAACCATGGTCGCCGCCAACAGTCGACGCTAGTGGTCTTGATCGGGCCGAGGCAGATGGCGAGGAAGTGGGCCTGGAGCAGGGAGGTTCAATGCCCGAGTCCGTACACAGCAACGCAGATCGTGCGGCGCGGGATCGGGCAGCTGTTCTGAGAATTGAGTATGCCGTGTTTTCGGCGTATTCCATGGGTGGTCGCGGAGTGCCCGTGTTTTTCTGGCATGACGTTGGTCTGGAAATTCCGGTGCCGCCTGACAAAATCGGTGAGGCGAGGCGTGCAGCGGCCCTTCTTCGGGAGACGTATAGGCTATGAACTCGCAGACGTGAATGGGCAGAAGGCATAAAACGAAGACATAATAAGAAGACATTCAAAGAAGACGTTCAAAGAAGACATAATAAGAAGATATTCAAAGAAGACATTCAAAGAAGAAAAAACGAAGATGCACCTGGGTGGCAGCAGGTAAGGCTTTGCCATTTTGGGATCATGAGTCTTGGGAGTGCTGCGTTCTGTGGGGTGGCATCAGCCAATTGTGTTCAGGAGGGGTTCGACTTGAAGAGTTTGGGTTCTAGATGGCGGTGCAATTGGTGGCCTTGGAGTCTGAGGATTGCGCTGGTTGTTGTTTTGGGCTGCGGGAGTTGGGCAGCCGCTAACGGTTGGTCTACAGCGCATACTATCGTGCAGGCAGCAGAAGACGGGGTGGACATCAAAGATTTTTTGCGGGAACTGCAGGTTGTGATCATGGATGAAGACGTTGCCCTAGAAGATGCTCACACGTTCTTTGCGGCCGAGGTGGAGCTGCTGGGCACCCACGACGCTATGGGGGATTTGCGACGCCTCTATGCGGCTAGAGTCTTGGCCGACCGAGAATTTCTGCAAGCGGTATTTTTAGAAATTCTGCGTAGCTTCCGCAGCGAGTATTATCCGGGAATTGATAGTGTTACCTTCGTGTTGGAGCATGAGTTTGATTGGGACGAGGGCGAGGAAGCACGGTGGGATGATCTTTGGGAGGCCGAATGGCAGCGCCTCTACATAGAGAAGAGCCAAAGTTGGGATGACCAGTGGTTTCAACAGTGGAATGACTTAGCTGGACGAGCCGATGCCGGTGGTTTGGAACCGGATACGAATGTGGACTATCTGTCTCCGGGTGAATGGGCAGCCATTGTCGAAACGGCCAGGGCCATCGAGGAACATCGTCTTCTGGATGCAGATCACGAGTACCAAGAACGCGTGGCGGAGCTTTATGTTGCTTTTTTGCTGTCGAATCAAGGTTGGGAAGAGGAGCTGTATTGGGTGTTCAGCGATACGTTCTGGCAATGGCCCGGCTACTATCGCTTGAGTGCTGACGGCAACTTGTTGATACCTGGTGATCTTGCAGCCTTCTTCTTTCTCCTGGATCCGGTGATGTTCCATCTCGAGGACACGGCCAATGAATTCGGACCTCGATCGTCTGTGCATTACACCGTCTTGGATACGGGCCAGCAGGGGTACATGGATCTGTTTTTTGCCCATGATGCCACCGGCCTGTTTATCACAGCTATGTCTGTGGCATGGTCCGAGGAATGGGAGTACTCAATAGATGAGGCTGCTCATTGGGTCGGCTTCTACTAGTTCTTTCCGCTAAACCCTTCTGTCAGTGTTTTCCAGAATATGTAAGGTACCTGGTAAAAGGAAAAAAATCCCATATATCAGTTGAGTGCTCTTGTTTCCAAAATATGTAAGGTACCTGGTAACAGGAAAACAATCCCATATACCAGGTCAGCTCTTCCCGAGAACATTGCTGAGTATTGTATTGCACGGGTTTTCAGAGTCGATGGTAGATGTACCAGCATGAAACGGCACTGGAGGGTATTGGTATGACGGTAATGACGAGGGTAACAACACATGATTCAGCATCACGAGCAGGAGCGGTGTGTCAAGATCAGTCAAACGTGACAGTCCTGTGGCGGTCCGTGGGTTCACGACTTTTTGGGTCGTATTCCCGTCTGGGTCTCTTAACCCTGGTGTGTCTGCTGTTCGCTGCTGCGCTTTTCCCGGGTCCGGTGTCCGCTTCGTCGCGCTATCCTCAGATTCAATTGGGAACCACAGTGTCCGGACAGCTTTCTGGAGATCACACGGATGATTGGTATCGCGTCGAACTGCCTCATCCTGGCCGTTTAGCAGTTAGGGCTGAATCAGCCATGGATCTGACAATCACCCTGCGGCTGTACTATGATCAGGATGTTCTGGCTGCGGATACCGGTGGAGCTAGTCATACTCGTGAGGTGCATCGAGGAGACCTATACACTGGAACGTATATTGTTCGTGTCACCCGTACTGCTGGGTCTGGCAGTTACTCACTGCATGCTGCGCACCGTGCCACGCTGTATCGCGAGGACGCATTCGCCAATGACTCTGTCGATACAGCGCAGTTGATTGCTGTGAACGAAGAAAGCCAAGGTCTTTTGGGATATGTGGCTGGTGGACCTGTGGACTCTGAAGATTGGTACATGATAACCACTCCGAGTCCAGGCCAGCTGGCGGTGGATATCGCAGCTGAGCAGTCGTTGACGCTCAGTGCAAGGCTCTACGCTTCTGATGGTTCAACGGTTCTGGCTGCGGATACCAGTGGAAGCAATTCGCAGCGATTGGTGGAGCGCTCGGATCTGAAGGCCCAGACATACTTTGTTCGAATTACCCGCACATCGGGCTATGGCGGATATTCACTTTGGCCTAGGTTCGCGGCTGAAGCCGTTCCCTTAGAAGGTCTCGCCGGTGACACCATGGGCCTGGCTAGCTCGATTCCGCTGGATCGCACGACCATTGGTCTCTTGGGCTATACTGACGGGAAGCAAATGGATACGGAAGCCTGGTATGTTGTGGACGTTTCTCAACCCGGGTCCTTAACCGTGGCTGTGGATGCGCAGAATTCGCTGACCTTTGTGGTTCGTTTTTACGGTTTGGACGGTTCAGCCGTTCTGGAAGCCGACACCGGGGGCAGCCGTTCATCGCGGGTGATTCACCGCCCAGATCTGGCGGCAGGGACCTATTACCTGCGGGTCAGTCGCACGCAGGGCTACGGGCGTTTCACAGTTCAGCCGCAGTTTGATCCGCAGTCGATCGCACCTGATCTTGAACCTAACGATACAGCGGCTCAGGCTGCCGCGATACCTTTGAATGCCTTGAGCACAGGCCTCCTCGGATATTCTGATGGTCAGCGGACGGATACGGAGGATTGGTTCGCGCTTGATGTGCCCGCCAGCGGTGAACTCGCAGTGACTGTGCAAGCACAAGACGGCCTGGGTATTCATCTGCGACTTTACGACAGTAGTGGTTCAAATGTACTGCAGGCAGAAACCGCGGGAACGGCGGCGGTACGGACAGTGCAGCGCTCCGATCTGGCTGCGGGGACGTACTATTTGCGGGTCAGCCGCAGTATAGGTCACGGTGCCTATGTGATCACACCGGTGTTCGCTCGAGCACCATCGGTCAGCCAGGAAGCCGCGGGCCAAATGGCTGATGCACCCGGTTTGGCGTTGGATGAGCCGCAATCAGCGCTGCTTGGTTATGGTGCAGTGGGACCGGTGCCGGCGGATTCATGGCTGCGCCTGCGACAGCCTACCATGGGGCCGCTGCAGGTGTCTTTGGTGATGCAAGAGCCTTTGGAAGCTACGCTCCGCTTGTATAATGAGTGGGGAAATGTGGTCGTTCGGTCCGATACCACTGGAGCCGCTTCAGCGCGGTTGGTCAATGTCAATTCCCAGGCAGGTGGCATCTATAATCTGCGGATCAGTCGCTCTGGAGGGCAGGGAGCGTATTCGGTCATGGCCTCTATGGCTGGGCGCGGTGTTTGGAGCAATCCCTTGGCCCATACGTTTCCAGCTGTTCAGATCGATACAGCTGGACCAACGATGGCGATTGCCATCGTTAATGCCTCGCAGGATTCTGTGAGAATCCAAGAGGTGCGTTTGACGGGGGCTGATGTTGAGGCATTTCGAGTTGAGTCAGGCGGCACCGAGGTCATCCCGCCGCGGGATCAACGAGTATTCGGGATCACCTTTCGACCTACAGAGCCTGGCATCAAGGAGGCGGCTTTGGAAGTCGTGACAGCTGTGGGTTCTGTTGTGGTACCGCTTGTAGGAACGGCGTATGAAGTATTTCCCACAGAGCTGGCCTTGGATGCCGCCGTGCAGGCAGAGCCTTTGCCGGGGCGGCTGCCGGATCAGGCTCAGCCTCGGGGGCCGGAAGCAACACCGGAGACCGACGGGTTAGCGTGGACAGAATGGCAGTTTTATGGTCCTCGGGAGCGCGTGGTGGTCCATTGGCAGGGGCTGCCTGGTGACGCTTATGATTGGATTGCTGTGGCTCTCCAGGGAGCTGCTGACGACCGTTATCGTTCGTGGGTTTATACCGACGGACGGCAGGAAGGGTCCGTGGACTTTGGTCACTTGCCGGCAGGCGAGTACGAGGTTCGCGTGTATTACGCTTGGCCCAGTGGGGGTTACGAGGTACAGAGTCGTTATGCTTTTGTGGTTAGGGATCCCTTTGCTCGTTCCCAGGATTCGGCGCAGTCGGACGCCGAAATGGATGCGTCCCCGCTGATATCGGTAGGGGAGCGACGGCTTTACGATTTTACAGCGGTTCCATTCGCCATGCGGCTGGCACCAGCTGCGGCATTTCCTACGCTCAGCGATGATAGTCGGATGACCGCTGTGGAAAGGGGTTTTTGGTTGGCCGAAACTCCCGTGACGTATGCGCTGTGGTATGACGTTCGAACGTGGGCCGAAGAACATGGTTATCGGTTTGCCAACCCGGGCCAGGAGGGCAGTGAAGGAGCCGTGGGTGAACTGCCGACCGGTAGGTCAGCAGAACCTGTAACTTCGATCTCTTGGTATGATGCGGTGGTTTGGAGTAATGCCCTATCGCAGTGGGCCGGGTTAGAGCCAGTCTATGTGTTCGAGGGTATGGTCCTGCGCGATGCCACGGAACGCAGTGCATTGGAGCGGCTCACGGCTGCGGACCACAACGGATTTCGTTTGCCTGCGTCCAAGGAGTGGGAGTTGGCGGCCCGTTACCTTGGTGAACGCCGTCCTCAAGAAGGGGCATTGGCGGTGGAAGCGCTGTTTATGGATGGACTCTATTGGACACCGGGAAGCTATGCTAGCGGAGCTACTGCCAACTTCCGGGATGAAGAAGCCACCACGGCGGCTGCTTGGAGTTATGAGAACAGCAGTGAAGGAGCCGGCGGTGTTCACAGTACGCAGCCGGTGGGCAGTAAGCCGCCAACGGGCAATGCCTTGGGACTCTTTGACATGTCGGGAAATGTTTGGGAATGGTGTTTCGATGAACGCATGGGGCAGCGCGTACAGCGGGGAGGAAGTTGGTTCGAGCTGACAGTAACCCAACAGATTGGGGGCGTCCGCACAGAGGAGCCACATACGGTTCGCGACACGCGCGGCTTTCGTCTAGCTCAATCGCAGTTTTAGCAGCCGCTGGAAAAACTGCTGTAGGAGTATGTTTGGGACTGTGTTAGAGTTCGGGCCGTCTTGGGAGCCCAAGGCTCGCCTTGGGCGGTACGTTGTAGCGTTTGGTGTGATTAGCCTGACAAAAGATTGTGAGGGATCGGGAATGCAGTGGCGGATGAGCAAGCTCCAGTCCGATGACGACTATTGGCGAGTGCGCACGTTCCTCCGGGACGTATTCTTGAACCATGACCGGCTAGATTTGGGCTGGCAGACAGCACGATTGGATTATTGGTGCTGGCATGTCGTGGAAAACTGCAAGGCGTGCGATCCGCCGGAGCAGTGCTTATATCTTTGGTATGATGCCAATGACAAGTTGACGGCCATCATGCATCCGGAACGTTCCGGTGAAATCCACATATCTGTGGATCCCTGGGGTGATTCTGCTGCCTTGTTGGAAGATATTCTGGATGCGGCGGAACGGCTGTATGCCACCAACGAGGGTGATGCCCACAAACTCTGCGTCTGGAGCCATGAGTTGGACACGACGCGCCAAGAGTATCTATTGGAACGAGGTTACGAACTGGATGATAACCATGAATCCCAGTGGCGCCAGGATTTGACACAGATGACCCAGACGTTCAAACCGGCATTTGGCTATGTGATTCGGTCCTTAGGAACCGTCGCTGAGCTGCCGGGTCGCAGCTGGGCTTCTTGGAGGGCGTTCCATCCGGACGAGCTCGACGAGGACTATGAAGGATGGGAATGGTATCGGAACATCCAGCGCATGCCACTGTACCGAAGAGATCTTGATTTGGTGGCAGAGGCGCCGGACGGTAGTATTGCCGGGTTTTGCACTGTGTGGTTTGACGACGTAACGCGCACCGGTGTGTTTGAGCCCGTAGGGATTGTTCCGGAGCATCAGCGCTGCGGCCTGGGAACCGCGCTTATCAGTGAAGGTCAGCAGCGTTTGCGCTCTTCAGGAGCTACACTGGCCACCGTGGGCGGGTATTCTGATGCGGCCAACGCTCTTTACCGCAGAATGTTCAGTGGTGATGCGCTGTTGTACAGACGCTGGCAAAAAACTTGGTAAGATAGCGCTGGTTTGGGGCGCCAACTCTGATGCGACTCCAAGAACGGCAGCGAAACCATTTGCCAACAGAAAGGTCTTGTGCCTTTCTGTTTTTTCTTGCTCGGCGAAGGATTACGGCAAGTGCACGGATCAGCATAACAAGGGATTAATGAAATGGGAAGCGAATGGTTCTATGAGCACAGACACCGTGGGACAACCCACAGGTATCGAAAATATGGCAAATGAAGGTGATTCTATGAGTATTGCCGTTATGGTTGGAGCTGGGATGATGGGCTCGGCTATGTGTACGCCCCTCAGCGACAGGGGGCACGAAGTTCGCTTGGTGGGAACCCCCTTAGATCGTGAAATTATCTCATCGGTGCAGGCGTCGGGGTACCATCCGACACTGCAGAGACAACTTCCCCAAGGCGTGAAGGCGTACCAAGTGGATGCCTTGGCCGATGCCTTGGTCGGTGCCGACCTGGTGTTGGGTGGAGTTAGCAGTTTTGGCGTGCAGTGGTTTCGCGAGACTGTCCTGCCTCACTTGGCTAAGCGGGACCTGCCTGTTCTCTTGGTCACGAAAGGCTTAGCAGAACAAGAGACGGGACAACTAGAGACGGGACAACTAGAACCCATTCCGTGGGCGCTCCAGGCTGCGCTGCCGTCTAGTTCAGGTTCCACAATCTGCGCCATTGGCGGTCCCTGCATTGCCCGGGAACTGACAGAACGCCGGCAAACCACCGTGGCATTTTGCGGTGATGACCTGGCTGTGCTGGGTCATTTGCGAGACCTGTTGGCGACACCTTACTACCACATCAGCCTATCTACGGATGTTCGTGGGGTTGAGACAGCGGTGGCTATGAAAAATGCCTACGCCATGGGCGTCTCGTTAGCCATCGGCCTGATTCACCGGGAAAACGGCGGGGATGGTCCAGAAGCATATAACCCGCAAGCGGCATTGTTTGGCCAAAGCACGCGTGAAATCCAACGTTTGGTTCAGGTCATGGAGGGACGGCCGGAGAGCGCTGTCTTTGGCATTGCCGACCTGTATGTGACCGTTTTTGGCGGTCGTACTCGCAGGTTGGGCATTCTTCTGGGCAGCGGTCTATCCTTTGCCGAGGCCAGTCAGGAGTTGGCCGGTGTTACCTTGGAATCGGTGGCAATCGCAACAAAAATGGCTGCGGCTGTGAGGCGCTGGGATGCGGAAAACCGAGTTAAGATGGCAGAGTTCCCACTGCTGATGCACATGGATGGTATCATCAACGCCGGACAGGAAGTGGCTATCCCATGGACGTCATTCATCACTGCTTTGGATTGAGGGCCATGCCTTACCATGTGGCAGCTGGGACATGGAGCTTCGGAAACAGGTGATCTGACGGAAACAGGTGATCTGACGGAAAAAGGTTTCCGGGGCCCTGTGGGCCCACGAGAAACATATTGCATGAGGCTTATCGGAGCGTTAAATAGAACGTGACGACAGCGGATCATGACGACAGCGGAATCGCTAGCGGATATAGCGTATTCAAGGCTCCATTTGGACATGACCCAAGAAAGCGATGTTCCTGGGCGAATCTTGGACTGCAATGCCGGCTAACGGGAGCCTCTGGCCGAAGGTCAGCTGAGCCCGATAGCCAGTTGCCCTTTGCCGGGTTGCCAGTATTGGCGGCATATCGAACGCTCAGGCGTCGCGGTCCCTGCCAGCTGGCGAGACGTCCTGGCGGCCCATTTCAGCACTGACAGTGCCGCTTGCGGTGATTGGAAAAATTTGTATCATACCAGGTGCCTGGAAAAAAATGTCTTTGACCGTGACTGCGAAGCGACGTTCGCCTTAGCGGCTTTGACGGCGGCGAAGCCACAGTTCGTTCACGGCGACTTTCATCAAGGTAGGGAGCAGTTCAACTCACGGACTGGTTCGAACGCCTGAAAAACGTCTGCAGCTGCTCAGCCCCGTAGTCCCGCATTTCGGCTCAACTGGTGACTCCCCAACCGTGTGCTATAATTTCATCCAAAA
>SLOZ01000405.1 GCA_007132255.1 Limnochordia bacterium
AAAGAAAAAGGCTATTAAATAGCCCATTTCTTCTCCAGCGTCGGAACGTCTTCCAGCAGTTTCTTGGTATATTCGTTCTTAGCGTGATGAACAACGTCTTCTGGGGTACCGCGCTCGACAATCTTGCCTTGATTCATGATATACAAGCGATCACTGGTGTAGTAAGCCATACCCAAGTCATGCGTGATAAAAACAATGGACATGCCCATTTCTTTCCGCAGTTTCAGAAGGATGTTCAAGATACCTGCTCGCGACGATGCATCGATCATGGAAGTTGGCTCATCGGCGATGAGCACCTCGGGCTGGATAATCAGCACTCGGGCAATCATAATGCGCTGGCGCTGTCCCCCGCTCAGTTCATGCGGACGCTTGGTCAACAATTCAGCTGCGTTCAGTCCAACACTTTCTAAAGCCCAGAGCATCTTATCGACCTTTTCTTTGCGGGTGAAAGTTTCCTTGACTAACCGGAAAGCATTGTTTAAGAGATTTTCCACGGAGTAAAAGGAGTTAAACGATGCAAACGGATCTTGGAAGATTGCCTGCACTTGACCCCAATAGCGAATGGATTCTTTTTGCGTCCTCCATTTGGTAATATCTTCGCCGTGGAAATAGATCTGACCCGATGTAGGCTCAGAGAGCTTCAATACCAAGCGAGCCGTAGTGGTTTTGCCACTGCCGCTTTCTCCTAACAACGAAATGATTTCACCGGATTGCATGGAAATACTAACATCATCCACGGCCCGAACTTCGTTTTTTGAGCCCGGACTAAAGACCTTCGACACGTTTTCTAAGCGGATTAAAGGTTCCCTGCTTGTTTCTGCAGCAGCCAACACGCCACGCTCCTTTCAGCCATAGCTTCCATCGGCGGTTCTTTGTCGCGACAGATGTCCATGGCATGCGGGCATCTCGGATGAAAACGGCAGCCTTCTGGTGGATTCTTTAAATCCGGCGGCACACCCGGGATACCGGTAAGTTCTTTGTCACGCATGCGATCTTCCGGCACCAGCATCGAATCCATTAGGGCGCTGCTGTATGGATGCTGCGGGTGGAAGATAATATTCTCCATAGCCCCGATTTCTACCATCTTGCCGGCGTACATCACGCCGATGCGGTTGGTAAAGTGCCGCAGCAGAGGCAGTTCATGGGTCACAAAGATAATACTGCGGATAACTTCCTCGCGAAGCAGCTTCATCAACATTTGGATGACCACTTTCTGACTGGACACATCCAACGCCGATGTGGGTTCATCGCAGATCAAAATTTTCGGGTTCAACAGCGTTGACAGCGCAATCACCGTTCGCTGTTTCATGCCGCCGGACAACTGATGCGGATAAGCATCCAAGACCATCGTCGGCAGCGATACGGATTCGAGACGTTCTCCCGTTTGGCGGACAGCCTCTTTGAAGCGAATGTTGGGGTCATGGGCTCGCAGGATGTCAAACGCCAGTTTCTTGATGCGCACCGTTGGATTCAGCGCGTTCATCGCTCCCTGCGGCACCACTGAGACATAGCGGCCTCGGATATCTTTGCGAACAGCATCTTTGTTCATCTTCAGGACATCCTTGTCACCCATCCAGATTTCACCAGATTTCACGTACAAGGGCGACGTCGCCGTGAGCGCTAGGACAGCTGCCAGGGTGCTTTTCCCGCAGCCTGATTCGCCGGCCAAGCCGACGACTTCGCCGTCTTGAAGCTCAAAATCAATGCCATCCACGGCCCGAACTTCTTTATCGCCCACGAGGCGGTAGTAGGCTCGTACGTCGTTGGCGGTCAATACTGGTTTCATTATTCCATCAATCCTTTCTCAGCTTAGGATTGAAGACTTCATCCATGCCTGTGTTCATAGTTTGCAGCGAAAACGAAATGGTCGTGAGACAGATGACAGCGGGAATGAAGGCCCACCAGGCGCCTACACGCACGGACTCCCAAAGCAGACTCCAATGCAGCATTTGCCCCAGTGATACGGTACGGAAAGGCCCAAGACCGAGCATACTCAAGGTGGCTTCACTGAGAATGCCACTGGTGACCTGAAGAATAAACACCATGAAAATATAGGAGAACATGTAGGGCAGGATTTCGCGGACAATCATCTCCACATTGTTAAACCCTGTAATCCGAGCCAAGTCCACATGTTCCCGTTCCTTGAGACTGGTGGCCTGGGCACGCACAGCGCGGGCTGTCCAAGGCCAACTGGTGACCCCAATGATGATGCCCATGACTACAGCCGAACGGACCGAAACAGCCACCGATAACAAGATAAGTACGACAATAGGCGGGATCGTGATCAAGATGTTCGTGAAGCCCATCAGAATATCATCCACAAGGCCACCTGTAAAACCGGCCACACTACCGATAACAACACCGATACTGGTTGCTGCTCCACCGGCAATCAGTCCGATCATCATCGAGGTGCGGGTACCGTGCATCAGCTGCGAAAGTATATCGCGACCCAGGTTATCGGTTCCAAGAAGGAACTGGTCTGATGGTCGATAGAACAAACCACCGGTCATGGCAAACGGGTTCACCTGATGAAACCATGGGCCGATAAGGGCAAAGCCCATAATTAGAGTGAACAAAACCAGTCCGGACATAAAACGACGGGATTTGGTTAATAACAGAAATAGTTCTCTCATTAGCGCTCACCTAACTGTGCCGCTCTAACGCGGGGATCTATGAAGCCGTAGACAATATCAACGATGAAATTTGCAGCCAGTACCGTAATGGTAATCAAGAGAGTTGCTCCCTGAATCATGGGATAGTCGTTGGTTCGAATAGCAGTAAATAGAAGCCTTCCAACACCGGGATACGAGAATACTGACTCGGTAACCAAAGCGCCGCCCATCATGGTACCGAACGCCAAAGCCAAGCCAGTGATCTGCGGCAGCATGGCATTGCGGAACACATAACCAACAACTTTGCGGTCCTTGAGACCCAAGGCACGGGAATACCCAACGTAATCTGTCGTCAGTTCATACAAGGACATTTCCCGCATACCGATGGCTTGACCGCCGATGGAAACCAAAACCATGGACGAGAATGGTAAAATCCAATGGTAGAGCGCGTCGGAGATGAAGTCCCAGTTCCAACCAGGCCAGTTACCAAAACTGTACGCTCCGCTGACCGGAAAAATTGGATTCATCACAGCTAACAAATAGACCAGGATAATGGCCAGCGTATAAAAGGGTATGGATGAGAAGAATAACGCTACTGTAAAGCCAACCGAGTCCACCTTACCGCCTTTGTAGGCGCAGAAGGCGCCAAACCCATTGCCAAGCAGCCAACCTACAATGATAGCGGGTATCTGGATCGCTAAGGTGTAGGGAAGAGCTTGACCTAACATGCTGCTAACCTTTGCGGGGTAATTCATAAAGGATGTTCCGAGGTCACCTCGGAGAACATTGGTCACAAAGCTGAAGAATTGCAGATGCAGGGGCTGATCCAAACCAAATTCTGTGATAAATGAATCGTAAAGCCTTTCCAACGATTGACTGGCCACGCCTCCTTCAGCCATTTGTGCCACCAGCACATCGACGGGGTTGCCGGGAATCAGCCGCGGCAGGAAGAAGTTCAAGGCGAGGGCAACAAAAAAAGCTACTGCATACCATATGGCTTTTTTGCCAAGATAACGAAGCATCTTCGACTTCAGCATAGCATCACACCCTACATAAGATTATGGTAGGAGGCCGCCGAGGGGCGGCCTCCTAAGGACATGCCTATTGTGTGTGCATCAACACTCTTACTGAGCAGGTTGAATTTGGTAGTAGATCCAAATACCAGCCTGCTGGTGATTGGGCGGAGCAGTCGGATTCTCCGAATCTGGCCAGTTGGTCCAAACCGTTTCGCTCACAGTGTAGAAATCCCAAGGACGGTGCATTAAACCGATCACAGGAATGTCTCGCATCACGATGCGGTTCAACTCACGCAGGTACTCGGCTCGTTCACCTTCATCGGTGGTGTAACCAGCGCGGTCAATGAGTTCGTGCACTTCCTCGTTCCGGTAGCGAGCGTAGTTGTGGAAGGCAATCTCGCCAATGTCAGCCAGATTACGACTGCCCAAAGCAACGCGGAAGCGCTCCCAAGGATGCGCCATGCCGTAACCACTACCAACGGAGTCAAGGATAATATCGAAGTTACCGGTCTGCAGCATATCGGTGCGAACCGGAGCTTCTGGGAAGTTGGTCCGGATATCAATACCGACGGCTTGAGCGCCAGCGGCTACGATTTCCAGAGCGGTCATCCAGTCCGTCCAT
>SLOZ01000500.1 GCA_007132255.1 Limnochordia bacterium
GCCCGCGAGGGACAGCAGCGGGCCGCTGAGTACATCTGGGTGCAGCGCATTCCCTGGTTGCCCAACTCATCCAACGTTCGGGTCGCAATCTCCGAACCGTAACAGCCAATATCTGAGAAACCCATATCATCCGCCACAATCAGAACAATGTTCGGCCGTTCCTTGGTATCTGCCATAGAATCACGCTCGCTTTCCGCATCGATTGTTGAACCAGCCGCGTCTTACTTCTGAAGCCCACCGTGGAACCACTGCGATTGTCCAGACTCCCGTTAGAGTGCCAACTGCCCAGCCGACTCGGCATCCAAAAACCACTCAGCACAGGGGTGCGTACGCAGGATCGATGCCGGGCATGTCTCATCAATGGGGCCACTTAGCGCTCGTTTGACTGCGGCCGCTTTGCGGGCATCGGGAATCACCGAGATAATCTGCCGGCAGGCCATGATCGCCGGAACCGTCAACGTCACAGCGTGGGTCGGCACATCGTCCAATGTCGGGAACCAGCCTTCACCCAACTGCTGCTGGCGGCAGGCGTTGTCCAACTGGACAATCTTCACCAACTTGGGATCGGCAAAGTCCGCCACTGGGGGATCGTTGAAGGCAATATGACCATTCTCCCCCACCCCAATAAAGCCTAAGTCCATGCTGTTTTCCTTGAGAAGCCCTGCATAGCGCTGGCATTCCGCCTCGGGATCGGCGGCATCCCCTTGGATGTAGTGAAAGGCCTTCGGCCCAAATGGTTCGGCCAGGCGCTGGCGCAGCCACAGTCGAAAACTGGCTGGGTGCTGATCACTCATGCCCAGATATTCATCCAGATGAAAGCCTTGAATCTTGGACCAGGGCAGCTCGACATCCTGTAGTCCAGCCACCAAGGGAAACTGTGAGGCACCCGTGGAAAACAATATGTTCATTGTTTCTTGTGCGGCCAATAGCGGCGCCACCAGTTCGGCAGCCCGAGCAGCGGCCGCTCTGCCCATGGCCTCTTTGCTTGCATAGACATGAATCTTCAGTTTGTCTACTACTACCGTCGTTTCCGGTTTTTGCATGATCGATCCCTTCCTTTCGATTCGGCGCTGCCTCCCAAAAGACGCAGCTTGCTATGAATGCCCTTAGTATACCACGTTCGCAGACCGCGAGCCAACGTCTCTAGAAACGTGTTGATAAAGTGCCCTGGCGAGCCCATAACAAGAGACTCGAAATCGCTTTAGCAGCGATTTCACCGAGGTGTTCGACATGAGTTTGCTCGGGATACCGAGAAAATCAACACGTTCCTAGACAGTCTGGTTATTCCCAGCAGCCCAACATGTCAGGTGTGCAGTGTTCTCCCTAGACATTGTTGTGCCGAACTCGCAGCCAGGCAACAGCAAGCGCTTGGATCTGGAAAGCCCTCATTGCCCCCGGCCCATTCCTCGGCAGGAATCCTGCCCATCATGGGGAAATCTAAGATTGTATCATACAATCAACCACACGGGTCTGTGTCAAAATGACAGACCCTTTTAGCAAAGGGGAGGATTTTTGTGACCACGAGCAAGACGACCGCGCAATCACTGGTCAAGGACATGGCCCTGGCACCCCAGGGTAAACTGAAGTTGGATTGGGTAAAGGCGCATATGCCGTTGTTGAACATTATGGAAGAGCAGTTTCGCAGAGACCAGCCCTTCGCTGGTAAGCGGGTAGCCATCTGTCTGCACTTGGAGGCCAAAACGGCCTATCTGGCGCAGGTGATCCACGCCGGTGGTGCGGAAGTGGCCATCTGCGGCAGCAATCCGTTATCCACCCAGGATGATGTAGCTGCTGCTCTGGCGGATTCCGGCGTCACGGTCTACGCCTGGCATGGTACCACTGAAGACGAATATAAGATGCTGGTGAACAAAACCTTGGACTTCATGCCCGATGCCGTGATTGACGATGGCGGGGATCTTGTGGCTACGCTGCACAGTGAGCGTCCCGAGCAGGCTAAGGCGATCATCGGCGGCTGTGAAGAGACGACCACGGGTATTGTCCGGCTCAAGGCGTTGGCTGCCGACGGTGTTCTGCAGTTTCCCATGATCGCCGTGAACGATGCCTACTGCAAGTACCTCTTCGATAATCGCTACGGCACAGGCCAGTCGGTATGGGATGGCATTAATCGGACCACCAACTTAGTGGTCGCCGGCAAGACAGTGGTGGTTGTGGGTTACGGCTGGTGCGGCAAAGGTGTGGCCATGCGAGCCAAGGGTTTAGGGGCCCAGGTGGTCGTAACGGAGATCGATCCCATTAAAGCCATTGAAGCGTATATGGATGGGTTTACTGTCCTGCCGATGAAAGAAGCCGCAAAGCAGGGTGATGTGTTCATTACTGTGACCGGGAATACGAGCGTCATCGCTGGCGAAGCCTTTGATCACATGAAAGATGGAGCCGTGATGTGCAACGCCGGCCACTTTGATATTGAGATCAGCAAACCCGATTTAGCTGCCCGAGCAAAAGGTATCCGGACCGTGCGCACCAACATTGAAGAGTATGCCATGGCCGATGGCCGCCGCCTGTATCTTTTGGCCGGCGGACGCTTGGTGAACTTGGCAGCTGGTGATGGCCATCCAGTGGAAGTCATGGATCTAACCTTCGCGCTGCAGGTATTATCGCTCAAGTATGTCGTAGAAAATGGCGCTGAACTCCCGGCAGACGTGTTGTCTGTGCCTGAAGAACTAGACAAGTACACAGCGAAGCTGCGCTTGGAGACCTTAGGCATCCATATTGATACCCTAACTCCGGAACAGGAAGCGTATCTCAAGAGTTGGAGTCACTAAACCTGCCCGGGAAGGAGCTGCCTTGATGTACACTTGGATTAAGGATGCCGTCATCATCACCATGGACCCGGAGCAGCCTATACTGAACAGTGGTCATCTTCTGATCGCAGACCAAGAAATTATCTACGTAGGCAGTGATGCTCCTACGCCCCAACAGCAGGAGCACTGCCAGCGAGTCATTGATGGCCGCAAGCGGCTGGTTTTGCCGGGCCTGATCAATGCGCACACGCACATCGGCATGGCACCATTTCGCAACTTTGCCAGTGATCTACCCTTGGATGTTTGGTTATTCGAGAAGCTGTTCCCCATGGAAGACAAGCTAACTGCTGAAGATATCCACTGGGCTTCGCAGTTGAGCATTGCCGAGATGCTGCGGACGGGAACCACGACCTTCGCCGACATGTATATGTTCAGCGGTACCACAGCGGACGTTGTGGCCGACACTGGGATTCGGGCCGATCTTTCCCGGGGTCTGCAGTGTTTTGACGATGATTTCGATCTTGCCACAGACCGTCGCATTCAAGAGGCTGTTGCTCTTTTGGACAACTATCACGGGGCGGCAGATGGACGGATCACGGTGCGCTTAGCGCCGCATGCCGTATACACGTGTCGGCCCCGTTACCTGCAGGAAGTGGCAGCGCTAGCCAAAGAACGTGGCGTGGGCATTCACATTCATCTTTCTGAAACGGCTAAGGAGAATGCGGACTGCCAAGCAGCGTTTGGCAAATCCCCTACCGAGCATTTGGCGGATCTGGGCGTTCTGCGGCAGCCGACCCTGGCGGCCCATGGCGTTCACCTAGCTGACAGCGATCGTCAGCTGCTGCGGGAGTTTGGCACGGCTGTGGTGCACAATCCGGGAAGTAATCTCAAGTTAGGCAGCGGTGTAGCCCATGTCCCGGCCTTGCTGGCTTCCGACGTCACAGTGGCCTTAGGAACCGATGGTGTTGCCAGCAATAACAACATGGATATGCTGCAGGAAGTCTATCTCGCAGCAGTGCTCAGCAAGGGCGTGTTCCAGGACAGCGTCGGTGTCACCGCCCACCAGGCATTAGAAATGGCGACCGTTGCGGGAGCGAAAGCTTTGGGATTTCCGGACTTGGGTCAGCTGCGGGCTGGCATGAAAGCCGATCTAGTCATGGTGGATTTGGACCAGCCCCACTACTATCCGCTGCAGGATCCCGTGGCCGCCCTGGTTTATGCCGGTCAAGGCAGTGATGTGGCCTTGACTATGGTGGATGGCCGGGTTCTCTATGAGAACGGTGATTACACGACGCTGGACATCGACCGCATTCAATGGGAAATTGAACGGCTGACGGAAGATTTATTCCAAAGGCGTTGAGTGGATAGACAACCGCAGCTGCGTTGTGCAACGCAAAAACTTTTTTGATCGAAGGAGGAAGAATACATGGAAGAACAAAACCCGTACGTGAAGTATTTCATCAAGTTGTGGTTAGACACGC
>SLOZ01000359.1 GCA_007132255.1 Limnochordia bacterium
GGAACCTGAGGAATGATGGCAAACGTCTCGGGATCCGGCTTCATGAAGCCTGGCACTCCCATAACCCTAGTGTCATCACCATTACCTTCGGCGTTGACACTAGCTGTTCGTATCGTGCCGCCGTAACGGCCGATGGCATCCACTGGTTCTACGACATAAGGGATCTCTGGGATTCGATCTTCTACAGGCGGTAATGCTCCTGCAGTGACTAGTTCACTGAACTCAGGGGCTTCGCCATACTCTTGTGCTGATACAGAAATTGCCGACATCAACAACACGCCAAACAAAAGTATCCAGACATATTTGCTGTTCAAGCTCATACAGAAACCTCCCATTGAAATTGAGTTAATTGTGCGGTTCCGTCAATAGACATTCGTACGTGCGACTGACTCCTACCATCACCTCCTAGAGAAAGGCCGCCCTTCCATTTATCCAGCATCTTCCTTGTCATACATGGCGATAATGTATGGATGCTCAGGGTCATAGTCCGTGAGCGTGTGTGGACTTGCGACACGCCCGATCGGTCTACAGTTGCGGCCTGGATTGCCAGTCAAGGCATCGCCGATATCGTTTCGGCAGCGTTCCAACTCTGCCTGCAGCTCTGCCACCACCGCTGGGTTCTGCTCCCAAACATTATTCATTTCGCCGATGTCATCACCTAGGTTGTAAAGCTCTGCCACGGTTGTATCCCACTTGTAAACGTGCAGCTTCCAATCTCCCTTGCGCACGGCTTCCAGAATACTGGACTGATAATAGAAAAAGGTGCGCTGGTCATCCAGCTGAGGATCGTCATCCATCAGCACATGCAGCATGTTCTCGCCATCGATGATTCGATCTGAGGGGACACGAGCGCCCACGGCAGCTGCCAAGGTCGGCAACAGATCCATCCCCGTCATTAGTTGGCCGCAGCGAGTACCTGCAGGGATATGTTCGGGCCATGATGCAATGAACGGCACGCGTAGACCGCCTTCCCAGGTGGTTCCTTTTCCGCCTCGAAGGGGTAGGTTGCTCCCTCCTTCACGACCTCGGGAACCATTGTCCGAGGTGAAGATAATCAACGTGTTCTCGGTTAGTCCGAGCGCGTCCAACTCCGCTCGAATGGCACCTAACGCCCAGTCAATGCACTCCACCGCAGCACCGTAGTCTCCGTTCTGCGATTGTTTGGCAAAGCGGTCTGGGACATAGTGGGGCAGGTGAACATGCATATGGGCTAAGTACAAGAAAAAGGGATGGTCTTGGTTTTCCCGCAGGAAGCGAATGCTCTGCTCCACATAGCGTTCCGTCAATGTGGACTGATCAGGCTGCTGCTGAATCACATCGTCATCGACCAACAGCGGCAGCGGTGGATAGTGCTCCCGGCCAACTTGCCGTCCCATGTCATTGCTGTACGGTAAGCCATAGTAATGATCGAAGCCATGGTTCGTGGGCAAAAACTCCTGCTGGTCACCGCAGTGCCACTTGCCCACGAGCATCGTTCGGTACCCCTGCTGCTGAAGAATGTCGGCGATGGTGATCTCATCGGGATTCAGGCCCACTCCCTGGCCAGGGAAAAGCACCCATCGGCCCTCAAAGCTGTCAAACCCAATACGCTTAGGATAACAGCCCGTCATCAACGCACCCCGGGCTGGCGAACAGACGGGACTGGCCGTGTAGAAATCTGTGAACATACGTCCCTCAGCCGCCAACGCATCAATGTGTGGCGTCTTGTTTATCGTCGAACCATAACGGCCCAAATCGCCGTAGCCAAGATCGTCGCAGTTCACGAGCACAATGTTAGGTCGTCTCATGCCATCATTCCTTTCCGTTTCAATGTTCGGGAAGCGCTTCCACACTGGTGCGCGTTGGTTGGTCGAAGGACCTTCGGCACCATGGCCAGAAGCGTGTTTCTCTGAAGACCACCAATGCTTGACATTGTTCTATTTTGGGCAAACCTTCGCATGTAGAAGCGCTTCCATACGCCATGATTTCTTTATTCGCTTCGATTTGGTGAACTCCTTCTTATTATTCAGATTTCATGCATCTTTTTTCGTCGGGTATGAAGAGGCTATTTCATGGTGTTTTGTGCAGGGCTTTCACCGCAACTGTCAAATACTCTACTGTAGAATCGCTTCCAGCCGGTAACGACTTGGGCGACAATACTGGTCAGTCAAAAACTGATTGTGCACAGACAAACGATTGTTCTTATCCGTTCTGATATGATAGAGAGAAAGAGGGTGGCAAAGCATGCGAGTCACACTGAGCGACGTGGCTAAGCAAGCTGGCGTTGGCTTATCCACCGCTTCGCGGGCCTTGAACCGTAGTGGTTATGTTAGCGAACAACTGCGCAAACGAGTCTTGCAGGCTGCAATTGCACTGGATTACTATCCCGACATGTTAGCCCAACAACTGGCTTCCGATCGTCGGCGTACGATCACCCTCTTCGAAGTGGGTAACTACGGCAATGTCCAAAGCTCCCAGGACTTGGAGTGGTTCTTTGGACCATTACACAAAGCACTCGGTAGGGATATCGCAGAGGCCGGGTATGAACTTAATATCGCGTTGCAGCGGTCTGACGAAGGGCATCCGGCGCAGGTTCTAGCGCGCATTCGCCGTTCGCATGGTAGTGCAGCGATCGTTTTGTTCATCCGAAGTCCGCTGGATGCAAGGCTTGTCGATGAGTTGGCACAGATTGATGTTCCCATGGTCAGCATCAATTGCCCACTTGAGAGGCTGGGAATACCGGCCATCAACTCGGATATTCGCGGGGCTGCGTTGAAGGCAACCCAGCATCTCATCGACGGCGGTTATAGCCGGATCGCCCACATGCAAGGACCCGCCCACTTGCCTGCCACGGAACTGCGCATAATTGGGTACGAGGAGGCCATGGCTGCTGCCAAGATGACTCCCATGATGGTGGAAGGCGATTTTGACCCAGACACGGGTTATTCGGCTATGCACAAACTCTTGGACGTTGAACAGAAGCCGAATGCGGTCTTCTGTGCCAACGATTCGGCAGCGATCGGAGCCAGTCGAGCCATCCAAGAACGCGGGCTTTCGGTCCCTGATGACATTGCTCTCGTGGGTTTTGATGATATTCCTGTGAGTCGCTTCTTGTTCCCGAGTCTATCAACGGTGCGGCAGCCGCAACAAAGGATGGGCGAAGCAACTGCCCGTGCTATCCTAGACTGCTTGGCAGGACAGACTCCACCCAAGGAATTACTGATTCCCTGCGAGCTCATCGTTCGCGAGTCTTCCGTGCCACGGCCGATATTGTCTTAGTTGTTTGATAGCGTACACACCGTCTGAACAAGCGAAGGCCGACGGACCATTCCTGATCAGCAAAAGCCCTGAGACTCCGTTTGACGGGAGCTCAGGGCTTTCTATCGATTCAGGACGCCCAAGCCGTTCCTTGCTGCAGACCAGATCCTGTTCAGATTCTGCTTACGTTTAGTCCGCTTCCTTTTCACCGGCCAGTTCAGCCTCATGAATGGCCTCATCCCAATGCTTGTTGGCTTGAGCCATGTAGTCTTCATCACTGATAATCTCCGTTTGAATCCTCCTGTGGGTCGCTTCGCTGACCTGCCCTTGACGGACCATCTCACCACCAGCGGCATATAATGCTTCATAAAACTTCTGAATCGGCTCGCTTAAGCGCTCATCGGGACGATTGTTGAGTGCCTCACCGCAGTTTCGATACACCTGCAGTGCCATGGGCTGTTGCGAGATCACGGCCTTTAGCAGATCGAAGTTACGTTCTCCGGGAAATCCAGCGTTAGCCACAAAGAACCGTTTGGGATACTTCGCTACGCGCCCGTTGTGATAGAACGTTCCGTCATCAGCCTTCTGGATGTGCGGCGTAGCCATGGGCAAGAACCGATCCAGGAAATTCTTCAACAATCCCGTCATGTACATGCCGTAAACCGGAGTCCCCATGCCAGCGAAGTCCGACTCCAAGAAGAGATCGATCAGCTCATTCACATCGTCTTTGATAACACACTGTCCTGGTGTCTTGTGCCAGCAGCTAAAACAACCGCGGCAGTGCTCCACATTCTTCTCTACCAAAAAAACCTCTTCGGTCACGGCTCCTGCCGCTTCGGCCCCGGCAAGAATCTGCTCAGCGATTCGATGTGTGTTACTCTGCCGCCCTCGCGGACTACCGTTAAAGAACACGACCTTCATGGCGCTCCCTCCTATTTTTGCTATCTAACCGCCTCAGTACCCGTTCTACACCGGCGTACTATTGTTGACAGTCCCTATTGAGAC
>SLOZ01000294.1 GCA_007132255.1 Limnochordia bacterium
CAAGCCATTCATGGCGCTCTGGAAGAGCGCTATCGCCAAGAGGAGGTTGCGATCGTTGCCGCTTCATAACCCTGTTCAGCTTTCATTGGCTGAACACAAACGTAAGGTAGTTCTCGTGGGCAATCCCAACACAGGAAAGTCTGTGGTGTTCCAAGCTCTGACGGGTCGTTATGTAGACGTATCCAATTTCCCCGGTACTACGGTCGACGTCTCCGTCGGCTACCATAATGAAGATGCCATCATTGATACTCCGGGTGTCTATGGAATTTCTACATTCAACGATGAGGAACGGGTTACTCACAACGTAGTTTTGACGGCCGATGTTGTCCTCAACGTCGTCAACGCTACCCAACTCAAGCGCGATCTGTTTTTAACACTGCAGTTAGCCGATATGGGCATTCCGATGGTTGTCGCCGTCAACATGATTGATGAAGCAGAGCGCGAAGAAATCATCATCGATATTCCGAAACTTCAGCGCCGCTTGGGTGTTCCTGTGGTTCCCATTGCCGCTGTGGAGAACCGCGGCATGGATGAGCTGTTCAGCGCCTTAGAACAGCCGAAGGCGGCCCCGTGCGACCCAGAATGGCTTCCGCGCATCGACGTGCGGCGTCAACGGGCTGCTCAGGTGCTGGCGCTGGAAAATGCTGAAGGTCCTGCGGCGGAAGAACAGCGGGAAGAGATTTACTTGCAGCGGCGTCAACGGGTAAATGGAGTGTTTAACGACTGTGTACATATGCCCGAGTACAGCCCAGCGCCGGCCAAGACGCTGAGCCGCCTGATGCTCAAACCGCTAACGGGATTTCCCATGCTTCTGGCCACCTTAGTCATGGTCTATTTATTTATCGGTGTTTTTGTGGCCCAAGTGGTTGTGGATTTCATGGAAGAGGTTGTCTTGGACGAGTGGATGCTCCCCAGCATTGTAGATTTTCTGGGAAGGTATCTCTCAGATGCAACCCTGCTGGGAGCCGTGGTATTTGGCGAGTACGGTTTGATCACCATGACATTTTCGTATATCTTGGGACTGCTGCTTCCCTTAGTGCTGGGATTCTACTTGATGCTGGCCATCCTTGAAGACTCGGGGTATCTGCCGCGCATCGCTGCGCTCATGGACCGACTGTTAATTCGCATGGGGCTCAATGGCAAGGCCGTTATTCCCATGATCCTAGGTTTCGGATGCGTAACCATGGCAATCATCACGACCCGTGTCCTAGAGACAAAGCGTGAACGCACCATTGCTACCTTCCTGTTGAGTTTGGCCATACCCTGTTCAGCGCAGTTGGCTGTCATTGTAGCGCTTCTAGCTCCCTTGGGCATCGGTTACGTTGTGTTTTATGTGGTAACCATCTTCCTGGTTTATGTCTTGGTCGGAACGGCACTCCATAAGATTCTGCCGGGCCAGTCCAGTGATCTTTTCTTAGATCTGCCGACGCTGCGGCTGCCGCGGCCGGGCAATGTGCTCCGCAAAACATGGTCAAAGACCTGGCACTTTTTAAAGGAAGCAGCCCCATTGTTTGCTGTGGGGTCGATCATTATTACGTTGATGGATTTTTCCGGCTTGTTGGTGAGTCTCCAGGCCACCCTGGCACCCCTTACCGAAGACTGGTTGCTGCTGCCGCGCGAAACGGCTACGGCATTTATTATGGGCATTGTCCGCCGTGACTTTGGTGCTGCGGGTCTGTATGACATGAATCTCACGGCTGTCCAGACTGTGATTAGTTTGACGACGATCACCCTATTTGTTCCCTGCATTGCATCTGTCCTGGTCATTTGGAAAGAACGGGGCTGGAAGGAATGGGCGGGCATTGTTGCCGGTACCTTCGCCACAGCCTTCTTGATTGGTGGGGTCGCAGCCCGAGTACTGGAGTGGTGGGTATGAGTAAGCAGGCTTTAACCCGAACATGTCCGCAGTGCCATTATCCGGCGGACTGTGCCAAGGTACAGTGCCCGCGCTGCGGGAGCCTGCTGCCTGGAGGCTGTGAGATCTGCGAACGCTGCAGCCTCACGAACCTTCATTCATTGGTTAAAGGTGGCAAACGGAGCCGGAACTGACACCAACCCAAAAAAGCAACCATATCCGTTAAACACATCGGATTTGGTTGCTTTTTGCGTTCATGTTCAGCGCTTATCCAAGAAGCCCCGTGCCTTGAAACTCACCAGCGTTAATGCAACCTAACAACGCCAAGAATACGACCATCAGGATTCGTTCGCGCGCTCTGGCAGCTCCTTGAGCACCTTCGCCAGCAGAGCTGCCAAGCGGTGAACGTGGTGTTCCACCAGTTCTTGACCATGCTCGGCGCTGGCGTGCAGGCGCGGGTCGCGACCCGCCACGGCCGTGGGCCAGACATCGGGATCGCTATCCAGATGCTCCATGTGCACCAAATCCGGATGGAAGAACATGGTAAGTGATGTCTCATTGGCCGCGGCATGGTCCGTTTGAATACCTGGCACCGCGGTCTCGTCTCCGGACCACGCTGTGAATAAGCGGAGTCCGAGTTCCTCTTCCCAGCGCTCAATGTTCTCCGTGAAGCGATGGATCGATGGTCCGTGGCCATGGGCCATTACGATTTGAAAACCAGCCCGCCGCAGCTGCTTCAGAGCATGTTCCACCATCTGCAGGAAAACTGCATCGGGAACGTGGTACGCACTGCCAGCCAACTGCTGTGGTGGCTGTCCCTTGAAGCCGACGATATCCATGCCATAGTACGGCTTCCCTTCATGTTCTTGCGCAATGTCCGGGCCCAAAAACAACATCGGCAGGACGGTACCGCCCACTGCGCGAGCCAAGGACTCGAAAAAGCCACTGGCCTGCAGACCATCCGCTCCCAACGGCAGGTGCTCTCCATGCCATTCCAAGGTCCCCAGAGGCAGATAGGCAATGGGCGCTTCAGCCTGCCGCCGGCGAAACTCGGTGGGTGTTAAGTGAGTGTATCTGACTTCCACAACTTTCTCCATCCTGCTCCCTCCAACCATGGGCGTTAGACTCGATTATGACGACATTGCTTTCATTCCTCGTCCTTGGCGGCCGCGGCATAAAAATCCTCAGCCAGAATATCCATAAAGATCTCATCCAACCGCTGCCGACCGCGCTGCAGAGCCTGCCGGCGAAGTCCAATGGCTCGAAAACCCGCTTTGTCATAACAGCGCTGCGCCCGGACATTGTCGCTGTTGACCCGGAGCATAATGTTATTCAAGTTCAAAACAGTAAACCCATAGCGCAGAAGCAGCGCCAGAGCTTCACTGCCATAACCGTGGCCCCAATCATCACTGCTGCCAATGAATATGCCCAGTTCGGCCGTGCGATGGACCCAGTCAATACTGTCCAGACCACAATTACCCAGAAGCTGCTCTTGGCTCGTCTCCACGATGGCAAAATGGTGGCCACCGGCCAACCGCTGCAGCGCTTTCCGCTCCTCCTCCACAGAGTAACTCCTGTGCAGTGAGTTAAGCTGCTGTGCGACAACGGGATCGTTCAACCAAGCTGCATACGTTTCGGCATCATTGACATCAATCGGTGACAGAAACAGCTTTTCACCCTCAAACTTGCGAAAATACGGCACCGCTTCATCCTCCTTCACACTTTTCCTTATTAATCGTTACGGCGGTCGCAAACCTTTTTCCTGCATTTTGCCAAAGATCCACAGGCTCGAAGTGCATCGCCAGGATCCCATCTGAAACATCCGGTCAAAATACGGATGACAGCCCCCATTCCCAAATTCAAAGAAGCCATGAGCAAGACATCCCGCGAACCAGCAGGCCGCACTCCCTATTTGGGAAGTGCGGCCCACTGCCAATCTATTCCATTTAGTAAACCATCCTAAGCCTTGTTCTGCGGTGACTCCGGATGCATTTCCATGAACTCGATGCGGTTGCCGTCTGGATCCTTCACCCAACACTGCCGATTCATGTCCTTACCCTGCTGCACCGGAATATCCAGCGGAATTCCTGCATCAGCCATCTGCTGCGCAATGTCCTCGATATCATCGACTTCCAAACACAGGTGTGCGTAGCCCGCCTGTTTCGGGATAGGTGCAGCTCCCCTAACGCCATCATAGAATAACTCAATGAACTGCCCCGGGGCCACCTTCAGATAGACAATCCAAGGTTTCCCATTATCATCGGCCAACTCAAACGCTTTCGAAAATCCAAGACCCCCGATGTAGAACTCCAATGCTTTGTCCATATCCGTTACTGTGAATGCCAAATGTGCAATGCCTTTAATCAATTCGAACCATTCCTCTCATC
>SLOZ01000159.1 GCA_007132255.1 Limnochordia bacterium
AATTGAGAACAATCTCCGTTAACGCCGCTCCAGAGAAAACGGTGCCTAGTTGGAATCCGAACAGGGTAATCAATGGGTTGATGGCGTTGCGTACCGCATGCTTATACACTACGACGCGCCCGGCAAGACCTTTGGCTCTAGCGGTGGTCACGTAGTCTTGCTTTAAAACATCAAGCAAGTTTGATCGCATATATCGCATGAGACTCGCCATAATCCCAGTACTCAAGACAATTACAGGAATGAGCATATGTCGTCCTAGATCGAATGCTTTCCCAAAAATCGACATGTCTCCGAAGTCAGTACTGATCATGCCTCCGATGGGAAGGTTGACGCCTTGGCTTACCACAAAATACAACAGGAGCAGCCCAAAGAACCAATTAGGGATAGAAATGCCGATAAAGGCAAAGAACGTAAGTATTTTGTCGCTCCAAGAATACTGGTGGGTTGCTGAGTGAATGCCAATAGGTATCGCAACGACCCAGGCCACAACCATCGAAACCGTAGTTAGTAAAAGCGTATTCCAGATTCGCTGCTGCAAAACCCAAGTGACCGGAGCATGCCATAGAAACGAATATCCTAAATCACCACGAAATACGTTAAAAATCCAGTTGAAATACTGCAAATACACGGGTTGATCCAAGCCGTATTGTGCCCGCATCCGAGCCAGCATCTCCGGCGGAAAGTCCGGACTCATCTGCATGGTAGTCAGGAAGTCCCCAGGAGCCAGCTGCATAATAAAAAAACTGAGCGATGTTATGCCGACCAACATGGGTATCATATAAAAAAACCGGCGAATGATGTAACGATACATCCAGCTTTTCCTCCTCTACTTTGAACATTTTCCAAACGCAGGTCTGGAATAAAAAAGCCACACATGAAAGGGCGGCCTCATCGGCCGCTGATAACGCGTTCCCAAGCTCTGTTCACTGCCACTAAACCTCCTCTAGCGGGTAAGATAACCTGGAGTGTGACATCCGGTCACCGGTTTCGAGGAAGGCTGCGTACCGGTTCTTCTGGAAATGTTTCCATCATGGAATAGACCTGCTAGCACTAGTTCTTCATGTAAACAGGAAATCCTGCCATATCCCCTGGATTTCTGTGCGTTTTCTGTTATTTGCTTGAGTTCACGCCCTTGAGCTTTGACGGCTTTCCAAGTTCACCAAAAGTTGGCGAGCGGTCTTCCAGATAGGACCAGCACCCATGGTAATTACGATGTCTCCTGGGTCGAGATGGTCTAAGAGTTCTTGCATCAGATGCTCTTGTTCCCCTACCCAACGAACATTGACACCTTTGGCGCGCATCCGCTCTGCCATGATCTCGGCGCTGACCCCCGAAATAGGTGTTTCCGGTGGTGGTGAGTAGATGTCCGTTAGAAACACAACATCAGCATGACCAAAACTGTCGGTAAACTCATGGAACAACAGCTGTGTTCGCGTATAACGCTGGGGTTGAAAGACAGCCACGACGCGCCGCTGCCAGCCCTCTGCCGCAGCTCGCAGTGTCGCGGCAATTTCTGTGGGGTGATGAGCGTAGTCATCCACGACCAAGATTCCCGCAGCCTCCCCAAGGATTTGGAAACGGCGCTGTGCTCCACAGAAGGTGGCCAGCGGTCGCCTCATCGCTTCCGCTGTTAGGCCAAAATAACTGCCCACCGCTAAAGCAGCCAAGGCGTTACTGACATTATGGCGCCCTGGAACCGATAACTCGAAGTGTCCGAAGAGAACTTCGTTGACATACGCAGCAAACGTGACGCCATGTTCATGGAAGGACAGTACTTCAGCTCGCCATACCGCTCCCGGTTGAAATCCGTAACTAACCACTGAGCTCGGCAGTTCCGCTGCAAGGGACTGCAGGATGGGATCATCATAACCGAGAACGACCAACCCAGAGGGATTGACATTATGGAGGAATTCCGTGTACCCCTGAACTAATTCCGAAAACGCGCCATTGTAGTTCTCAAGATGATCCGCTTCGATGCTTGTTACCACAGCCACTTCCGGCCGATAGCGCAGAAAGGAACGATCGCTTTCATCCGCTTCAGCGATCACCATCCCGCCGCGGCCATATTTGGCTCCTGGACCAAACGGTGCGAATCTTGCCCCAATCAAAACTGTGGGATCCAATCCACTTTGCTCAAGGATCCAAGAAATCATTGACGTGATGGTTGTTTTCCCATGGGCTCCACCTACCGCTACACCTCGACCATTGTTCAACAACTCAGCCCACACTTCAGAACGATGGTAAACCTTCAGTCCTTGGGAGCGTGCCGCCTGCAATTCTGGATTGGACTCAGGAATCGCAGACGAGTAAACAACAATGTCGCAGTGTTCGATATGGGCGCTGGAGTGCCCGATGAAGATGGTGGCCCCCAGATCAGCCAAAGATTCCGTCGTCTCGGACGACTGCAAATCCGAGCCGCTCACCACACGTCCTTGCTCCACGAAAACCTTAGCCAGCGGCCCCATACCCGTTCCGCCGATTCCGATGAAATGTATTCTCTCCATAGTACGTACACTCCCTAATCTATGCCCTGTGCTTAGGATTCGACGATAGAATGGGCAGGCTGTCCGTCAGCCTGCCCAAGGATTACTGCATGGTCTCAGTCCACTGCATTAAGACCTGCTCTAACTCATGCCATGCTTCACCAAATCCAGCAAAATCACCCTGTCGGAGTGCTTCGGATGCTTCATCATAGAGTTCTTGCGCCCGCAAAGGTAGATTGCTAACGTCCAGCGCGATGGTCTCTCGAATTGCCGTCAAGTCCACCGCTCCGCGATCCGCCAATGGTTCTGGAATATCGTCACCAAAGAGCGCGATAAGCGCCAAGTCCAATGTCTCTTCCATAACTAAGTCGTCTTGGTGTGCAACGATCACTCGCTGCAACTGCGGCATTCCACTTTGTTCCGATTGCAGATAAAGTGGTTCAACGTACAAAAGCCCTTCAGCAATCGGCACCACCAATAGATTACCGCGAATCACCTGCGAACCCCGCTGGCCCCACAATGACAGCAATTGCGATATTTCGGAGTCCTGGTCAATTCTGGCCTCAATCTGAGCTGGCCCCAAGGTCAATGAATCCTTAGGAAACGTATAGACAACCACCTCGCCGTAGTGCGGTTCATCACTGCGAGCCGCCAACCAGGCCACCATATTGGCGCGGCTGATCGGTGTGAAAGGTACCATCAAAACCATTTCCTGGCGGTCTTCCTCCGGTAGCTGCGTAATCACATAATATGGTACCACAGGTTGTTCGCGATTGGAATACATTTCATTGGCAAATGTCCAAACGTCTTCTCGATTGTAGAACACGCGCGTGTTAGTCATGTGGTAGGTGCCGTACATTTGAGCCTGAATTGTCAGCAAATCCTCCGGATAGCGAATGTGCTCGCGCAGGTCTGGGTCCATATCTTCGATGGAATGAAACAGATCCGGAAAAATAGACGCGTACGTCTCCAATAACGGATCTGCTTCTACCTGATAGAACCTCACAGCACCATGGTAAGCGTCCACAACAACCTTCACAGAGTTGCGGACATAGTTACCCCAGCCACGGTACGGTTGACTGCCCGGAAAACGGTCAGACGTTGTATACGCATCCATGACCCACACCAAACGTCCGTCGTGAACTACAAGGTACGGATCCTGATCGAACCGCAGGAATGGGGCCAATGTCTGCACACGCTGATGAATGTTCCGGTAGTATAGAACCCGACTCTCATTGGTTATTTCGCCAGACAGAAGAATCCGGGATGTTCCAAATCGTAGGGCAAATGCAACCCGTCGTAGAAAACTGCTAACCGTAACGCCGTCTTCACCCGTATAGCGATAGAAGGCATTCTGATCACCCATAGGATAATCAAACTCATCGGCTCGCGTGTTAATGATCACGTATTGGTTCGTGCGCTCACCGAAGTAGATCTGCGGCACATCGATGGTAACATCGATCCGGCTGCGCGGTGGAATATCTGAAATCCAAAACTCAGGTAATCCCTGACGGGAAGCTTCGTTGACAGGGCTCATCACTGCTCCGTAGCCGTGCGTATACTGCAGGTGTTCATTGATCCAGGTTCGATTTTGGATCTGCGCGATTTCAAGCTCGCGCGCGGCCAACAGAACCTGCCGATACTGACCATCCACCACATAGCGGCCGATATCGGCATCAACAAACCGATAATACAACCGCATCTCTTGGAGTTGACCATATGTCAACAACAGTGGCCTGGGATCCCATAGGCG
>SLOZ01000456.1 GCA_007132255.1 Limnochordia bacterium
CCACCAGCCAAGATTCCTCCCGCTTCCGTCACCTTGCTCTGGCCGCCCAACAAAACCTGCCCAAGAATATTCAAGTCCATCGTCTCGGGAAAACAAACAATATTTAAGGCCGTCTTAACTTCAGCTCCCATGGCATAGATGTCGCTGAGCGCATTGGCAGCGGCAATTTGGCCAAATGTATACGGATCCTCCACCATCGGCGGAAAGAAATCTAACGTCTGTACCATAGCTAAATCGTCAGTCAAGCGATAGACTGCCGCATCATCGGATGTGTCAAAGCCCACCAAACAATTGGGATCCACCTGTTTGGGAAGCTTCGACAAAACTGCCTCCAAAACAGCTGATCCCAATTTCGCCGTACAACCTCCACCCTTGCAGAACACAACGTCGTTGGCCATTAAGCAGCACTCCCTTATCATCTCAAATCCAGCTACATTGCCAAAACCACAGCACCCTTTGGGCGCCCACTAAACGGCTAACTCCAGACTGCTCCGGGAAATTGTCCCTGCGGACGCCGGAAACACACCCCTACAACGGGCGCTAAACTCCCTCATATTGATTTACGGTATCAGTCCGAAAAGATCTCAGCTCCCTGGTACCGTACGTCAGCAGAATCAAGCCAGCGCAGCAGTTCCTCCTGCCGTTCGGCATCAGCCGCCCAAGCCATACCACACCCAGCGGTAATCTGCGGTGGCACCGGGATCAAGCGGCCAGGCATCGCCGCTGCTTTCGCCAACTCTTCAAAAACCATGGCTTCATGCGTCGTCGCAAACGTAACAACGAAACGCGTCCTCGTTCCTCGATCCATCATCGCTTCACCCTGTTCTAAACATAGAATCCGTGAATCACGTCCCGAAATTGCTAAATACCCGCGTGGCATGGTCTACCACTGTACCGACAGGCATATACATCACGAATCTAAGCCATCTCGAGCCAATACACTAACAGCGTGCACCGCATGCTCGATCTCTTCCTCGTGGTTCAAATGCGAAAAACTAAACCGTATCACACCGCGATCTCTTGTTCCCAAAGCCTCATGCATTAGAGGCGCACAGTGGCCGCCAGCTCTCGTAAAAATCGAGTACGTCTGTGCCAGCACGTCTGCGACAACTCCTGAATGTTCATCCCGGATATTCACCGCTACAATGGGAGCCCGTTGTTCAGAATGAAAGTCTCCATACACGGTGACACCGGGAACCGACATTACCTGTTCGAAAAACGACCAAGCCAAAGCCTGCTCGCGTTGGCGAAGATTGGCCATTCCCTGTTCGAAAAGATACGTCACCGCTGCGTTTAAACCAGCCAAACCGTGAATATTCTGCGTGCCCGCCTCCAAAGCCTCCGGCATCATCTGAGGATGCAGCCGATTGAACGTCATAATACCACTGCCGCCCGACTGCAGAGGCCGACAGTTAAGACCTTTGCGAACATAGATGCCACCGGTTCCCTGAGGACCCATAAGACTCTTGTGACCGGTAAAGCAGAGCACATCGATCCCTAACGCCTCGACATCAATGGGAAACACGCCGGCTGTCTGCGCGGCATCCACGATGAGCAAAAGGTCTCGTTCTTGGCAAAACTTGCTCACGGCCTGCAGATCAAGAACATTCCCTGTAACATTAGACGCATGGTTGCAGATCACCGCCTTTGTATTGCGGCGAAGATATTTGGCCCAATCAGCGACCGGTGCTGACGCCCTTCGCTGTGCCGCTCCCTGAACCATCCCCTCGCCAGCGGCGGCATCAGTGTCAGCATCAAGCGGAACCACGGCATCCAGTCCATCGCATATCCCAACGCCATCCAAACAACCGTTGGCATCAGACGGCACGATGGCCATGCCGACACCCAACGAACCCATCTCATACAAAGGTCGCAGCACGCTATTGTGCTCCCATTGTGTGGTGATCACATGATCTCCCGGATTCAGTAAACCTTTGATAGCTGTGTTCAAGGCCGTCGTAGCATTGCTGGTGAAAGCAATGCGGCTCGGGTCAGAAACTCCGAATAACCTCGCCAGCGAACTGCGCGTTTGCAGCAGAACCCGGCTGGCCTGCAGGGACGCATCGTGAGCTCCGCGCCCACTGCTGGCAGTATGCTGCATGGCATGGACCACAGCGTCGATGACTGGCTGCGGTTTTGGAACACCAGTGGATGCATGATCAAAGTAGTACATCAATATCCCTCCCGACCGGTGACGTCATCTTCAGAAATCCATAACACCTATAGCAGAACAATGGCGCCACTGCTCAAGGCCGTTCAGCCTCCGCTCCATAACACGATCGAAGCCAAGCACGAGCACGAACAAGCAATCTTGCTCATGCCAGTCACTTGTGTCCATTTTACGCCTTTCGGAGAACTTGTACAACCTCAACGAACCGTCGTGATGCGCTGCGTTCAACGGCCAAAATATGGAAGCGAATTCCATGAACCAGGTAGATGGATGACATTTCCAGTCAAGGAAATCCAACCGTTCCAAGCACTCCATGCCCGTGCGAACGGCTGCGACTCTGTCACGCCCAACAAACGTCTGCACACCAAAAGGCCCCTGAGCATTGCCTCAGAGGCCTGCATTTTAAATGTTTGTGTTCCGCATTCAGCCAGTCGCCATGCCCAAGATGCCTGCCCTACACACCTGGCACATCCTGCTGTATCGCAAACAACGAAGACCAAAGGGCTGCTTGGCTAAGTCTCAAAATTTCATCATCGATACCTGCAGAGTTCCTTGAATACTTCCGAGCGCTGCCAGCGTCGCCTCATCAGCTTCCTGATCTACACTAATGAAACCCACGGCCTTCTCCCCCCGCCAATTGCGGCTCCACTGCATGGCCGCAATGTTGATTCCAGCCTCGCCCAACACCGTCCCAATTTTCCCGATAATCCCGGGCTCATCGGTATTCTGCACAGCAATAATGTAAGGACGCGGTTCCACTTCCAGCCGATATCCAAAGAAATCGACCAGGCGGATAGCATTACGCGCAAATACCGTCCCTGATAGGCTTATCGTCTTGCGCTTCGTCGTAAACCGAAGTGTGATCAGATTCGTGTACTGGTCCTGCTGTGAGCTCTTGCTCTCCACCAGCTCAACACCCATATTCTCCAGCATCAGCGGAGCATTGACATAGTTGACCTTCTCCTGAACCACCGGTTCCAAGAAACCTTTAATGGCAGATAACGTAATAATCTCTGTTTCCTTCTCGGCCAACGTACCGTTATAGATAACCTCTAACTTCTGCACTGTATCCCGTTCGGCTTGGTAGTAAATCTTGCCTAGAATTTCTGCCAGGTCCAGATACGGACGCAGATCGTCCATATCTTTAACGTGTACAGCGGGCATATTGACCGCTGCTACCATCTTGTCCTGCAGCGAATCGGCTACCAGCCGAGCCACCGCCGTGCCCACATTGTATTGGGCCTCTGCCGTGCTAGCACCCAAATGTGGCGTGACAATAACATTATCCAGCTCCAACAGCTTATTGTAGTAGGCCTGGTCCTCCGGACCCTTGTCATAACCCGGTTCGGGATCCAAGACATCAATGCCAGCACCGTAGACACGACCGCTCGTTATTCCGTTATACAGCGCTTCTTCATTGATCAAGCCCCCGCGCGCTGCATTGATGATCACCACACCCTCCGGACAAAGAGCAATCTCTCGCTCACCCACCATACCGTAGGTCTCGCTGGTCTTCGGAGTATGGATAGTTACCAAATGCGACTGTACCAAAAGCTCATCCAGCGTCTCACATTTTTCGACGCCCGCCTTGCGAAAGCGCTCATCCGTAATATACGGATCATACGCCACCACATTCATCCCACAGCCCTTGAGCTTCCGCGCCACAATCGAACCAATACGCCCTAAACCAATAATGCCGACGGTCTTGCCTTCCAGCTCAAATCCAGAAAACCGCTTCCTCCGAAAGTCCTTAGCTCGGCCCGCCGCACAGGCCTGGGGAATATTCCTGAAGAGAGCAAATGCCAGACCTACCGCCAATTCCGCCGCGGCCATAGTATTACTTTCCGGTGTGTTTACCACCACAATGCCCTTGGCGGTACAAGCAGGCACATCGATATTGTCGATGCCATTACCAGCTCGGCCCACAACCTTAAGCCGAGCAGCCCGGGCAACCAATCCCGCATTCACATCTGTCACACTGCGCACAACCAGCCCCTGATACTCCCCGATGATCTCAGCGATTTCTTGCCAACACAATCCTAACTTCACCTCGA
>SLOZ01000083.1 GCA_007132255.1 Limnochordia bacterium
GCTCGCTCCCCTCTGGGAAACGCTCCTCGGCATAAAGTTCATAGATGCGCGCTGCCCAACCGAGCGCCTGCTCCTCGAGCAGCGTTTGGTCGAGAGTCGCTGCGCTGGTCACCTGGAAACACAAAAGCAGCAGCAGCGGCCAAAGTAGTCCACGACCGAGTCTATTCACGGAACATCATCCTTTTGAAAAAGAAATAGGTCACGAGGGACAAGCCGATAGCCGAAAACAACAAAAACGTCAGTTCTGGCACTAAATCCGCCAGGTTTGCACCGTAGTAGAAAAGTTTCTCCAGCGCTCGGAAAACATAATACGTCGGCACAAAGGAAGCCAAGCGCTGCGTAAACGGGGATAGATCATAGATCAACGTCGGAAAGAGCAGTGGCAGGTAGACCACGGTACCGATGGACCGAGCCGCTGATTGGCTTTCTGACACGGTGCCGATCAGGATGCCTAAAGCTGTGAAGGAAATAGCCCCGAGCAAACTCACGGTCAGTGTCAGTAGAACCACGTGCAGTTCCAGGGTGAGGACACCATTCAAGGCAGCCATGAACAACAGCGTCGCCAGTGAAAGCAGGACACCAAAAAGACCTTTTCCCCAAAGGATTTCCCAACGATGCATCGGGGCCATCAGCAGAGCATCTAAGGTCTTGGTATCCTTTTCTTCCGCAAAAATCCCCGACAGCACCATAACGCCAATCATTGTCAGCGTCAATGTCATCCACACCGGCAGCAGCGATTGGCTCACCGTGGGCTCCTGCAGCGGAACGAACTCAAGATAATACTGCGGCAGCGTTCCTAAGTACATTTCCACCAGTAAGCGCATGTTCTCAGTTAACGCGTAGAACTTGATCGGTCGGGCAGAATCAATGAACACGAGGAAATCATCGGCCCCCTGCACTAACAAAACAGCGTCCACAGTGCCGTCTTCGACCAAAACGCGAGCTTCTTCTGGGTTGGTCACCGGCTGTACAGAAAAATTCACAATATTGCGCTGCACAAATCGTTGGAAACTCTCCCCATCTTCAATAACGCCAATGTGAAACTCATGCGGAACCTGTGCGGCATCCAACGCCGCAAACAACAGCGATGCTGCCAAAGGCAGCAGTAGTGTAATCAGTATAGTGCGATTACGCAGGGATTCCAAGAAGTCTTTACGACATAGGGCCCATACGCGTTTCCATCGGAACGACACAGCATCCAGCTCCATCCATCATAAATTGCGGAATACGATGCAGCAGAAACCGGTATCTCCAGTCCAGCAGCTTCCCTGCACAGGCAAACACAGCCTAAGAGCGGTGGCCACAAACACACCGCACACTGCGCCTTTCGTCTATTTCCGCGCCGATGCCAGGAAGTCCTTCTGTAACCTTAGATAAAGAACGCAAGAAGCAGTGGAATACCCGTTTTTAGAATCAAGACGCGGGCCATATGCATAATAAAGACTGGCATCGGATCTCTATCATACTGCAGCGCCATAGCCGTCATCACCGTTAGGCCTGCAGGCGCTGCGGCCATGAAGCAGGTGGGATAGTCCCACTCCGACACGCGATGCAGTACACCGGCCAATAGGAGTGAACTAGCCACGGTCAGCACCAACGACAAAACAGCCGGCCAAATTACAGCCGTGGATACCACCGCCGACCCCAGCTCCGGACTCATCGAGTCCACAGCCAACAAACCGACTCCAACGAGCAGAACATTAAGGACACTCTGGCCACCAAAATGTATCGACTGGCCAAGCATAGTCGCCGCAACAACGACTACAACCGCACCGACCATACCCCCAGCGGGGATTCCCAGCTGGACGAAGGCGAACCCACCCAACACACCCGCTGGAATCACCACAAACCAAGTGTGGGGTTTTACAGAGATCCTGTCCACCGACGTCACGCGCTGCTTGACGACGTTTACCGTCTCCCGAATGGAACGCCGGTCACCGGCAAAAAACTTCAGAACAAAGGGAAACGCCAGGGCCACAAAGAGGATGCGCAGCAGCTGAAACAAAACGATCACATTAACATCGGCATTGGCGGCCAAGGCGATGACCGTCATCTCCGGCAGGCCGCCGGTGCTCGAGGCCAGGATACCTGTTAGCCCGTCGAGATATGTGAAGGTGCTCAAGACCCACCCTCCCAAGAAGGCTAAGCTCAGAACCCAACTCATCGTGATCGCAGACGGCACTAACAACAGCCGCATGGAGTCCAACGTGTCCTTCGTGATCATGCTGCCGACGTACAGGCCCAAAAGGATCTGAATGGCCTGCTCGAGTCCGGAGGGAAGCCGTGGGAGATCGATACCTGCCAGCCGGAGACCACCTACCACAACCAATGTTCCAATCAAGGACGGAACAGGGACTCGCAGTGGCCGCAAGATCAACCACCCTAGAAGTCCGAGTCCATAGAGTACCAGGACATTGAGAATCTCGCTCATTGGCACGGCCCCTTTTTATCTAGTCCTAATCGCGTAGTCAACGTAGGTCCATGGTCATCCGGCTGCCCATATAACCACAAAGTCATAGGTGCCGCTATTTGTCCTTCGTCAGAACGTAAGCGATGTCCTGCTTCTTGAATCCTTCACGTAAGGTATGCAGGTACCCGGTACGCAATGGTGAATACGTCCATGTATAGGCAGCGTTACCCAAGCTTGAAGGAGGTTGAAGTCCGTGGACGCCCTGCTTGAGACTTTAGAAAGCATTCTGGTTACCGGTTCAAGAGTCGCTGTGGTTTTTCTAGAATTGCTTGGCGGAATCGTCGTCCTAGTGGGGGCAGTGGCCGTGCTGCGTCTGCTTCTGCGACCCCATCACCCGAATCCCGTGACCATCCGTTTGGCCTTGGCGCAAAGCCTAAAACTCGCGCTAGAGTTTTATCTGGCCGCAGAAATCCTCAAAACCGTTGCTCTGCGCAATCTCGAGGACCTTTCTATTACAGGCCTCATCGTCGGTCTCCGCATTATCATGACAATTCTTATCCACTGGGAGGAACGGCATGATCGCGATGAACTGGCTGCAGAACAGACTCCAAAACCGCTCGGCCAGTAGATCCGTTCCTCATGGGGCCGTCAGGGGCGACGACAGCAGCGCGTAGCCAATCAGGCCCTTTTGGACAGCGGTCTAACAGGCCTAGTGCATAGTCGTATTTCAACGCCCAACGTTGACTGTTCCGCTCGGGGCGTTAACCCGCTGACGATGGTCTGCGGGATCTTCTTGATCGTACCGAAAGCAGCGAGGAGGTAGACATGATGATCGAACTTCCGGAAGCACGTGTGTATGCTGAGCAATTGCAGCAGGCGTTGGCTGCGGATACTGTGGTCCGCTGTGTAGCGGGAGCGCACCCCCACAAGATGGCCTTTTACGAAGGGGATCCACAGCACTACCCAGACCTATTGGAAGGCGGCAGCGTCCAGGACTGTCGAGCTTGGGGTGGACTTGTTGAACTCTGTACGACCAAAGCCCATTTGCTTGTTGGTGATGGCGTTCGTCTGCGGCTGCTAGATCCTGGTGACACGCGGCCGGATAAACACCAGCTGCAGTTGGTGTTTGCCAGCGGCAGAGTTTTAACTGCGTCGATTCAGATGTATGGCGGTATCTGGGTGTACCTTCCCGAAACGTTCAATAACCCGTATTACAGAACTGCCAAAGAAAAGCCCTCGCCTCTCAGCGACGCCTTCGACTCAGCCTACTGGAATCAATTTCTTGCTGGGCAGCGCAGCAGCCTCAGCATGAAAGCACTCCTAGCCACAGAACAACGCATCCCTGGGCTCGGCAATGGCGTGCTCCAAGATATTCTTTGGCACGGCGGGCTTCATCCCAAGGCAAAGCTGATGGATCTCACGCCGGCGAATGCCGACAAACTGTATGCTGCCATCAAAGAGACCCTGCAGGCCATGGTCTCTCAAGGCGGGCGGAGCACCGAACAGAACCTCTGGGGTGAACCCGGCGGTTATCCAGTGCAGCTTTCTGCACGCACGTCTGGTAAGCCATGCCCTGCCTGCAGCACGGCAATCGAATCGCTCCATTACATGGGTGGTCGTGTCTATTTCTGTCCTTCGTGCCAACCCGTGCCTTGACATACTCCCTAGCAGGCCTGTTGCATAGACGGGTTCCAACGCCCAACGTTCACTGTTCCGCTCGGGGAAATGCCTGCTACGCAGCATTTCGTACTCGGTCCTAGACCACGCTTTGTTCTCTGTGAAACAGGTCTGCTAGCAGGCC
>SLOZ01000339.1 GCA_007132255.1 Limnochordia bacterium
ATCTTAATGTCACACTTTGGCCGTCCTAAAGGCCACGCAGTGGAGTCGATGCGGATGGACCCGATCGCCAAGCATTTGGCAAATCTGTTGGGCCAAGAGGTCTACAAAGCTGACGATTGCATCGGTGAAGAAGCCGAGAAAGCTGCGGCCGCATTGAAAGACGGCGAAGTGCTGCTGCTTGAGAACACGCGCTTTCATGCTGAAGAGGAGAAGAACGATCCGGAGTTTGCCAAACAATTGGCAGCGTTGGGCGAGATCTACGTCAATGATGCCTTCGGCGCAGCCCATCGGGCCCATGCTTCTACCGAAGGTGTCACCCAGTATCTGCCGGCTGTCTCGGGTTTCCTGATGGAAAAGGAATTGGAGTTCCTTGGCGGCGCCATCGAAGAGCCCAAGCGTCCGTTCGTGGCCATCTTGGGTGGTGCTAAGGTTAAGGACAAAATCGCAGTCATCGAAGCTCTGCTGGAGAAGGTCGATACTCTGATCATCGGCGGCGGTATGGCCTATACGTTCCTCAAAGCCCAAGGCATGGAAATTGGCAATTCGCTTCTGGATGAAGACCGTTTGGACTACTGTCTGGAGATTATGAAGCGCGCAGAGAGCAAAGGCGTCAAGCTGATGCTTCCTGTAGACTTTGTAGTGGCCAAAGAATTTGCTGCTGATGCTGAGAACAAAATCGTGGACGCTGATGGTATTCCCGCGGAGTGGGAAGGTTTGGACATCGGACCGAAATCCACAGAGCTGTTCAAGCAGGCGGTGGCTGATGCAGCTACGGTTATCTGGAACGGACCCATGGGTGTGTTCGAGTTTGCGGCCTTTGCTCAAGGCACCAATACGATGGCGCAGGCTTTGGCCGACAGTGATGCTATAACCATCATCGGCGGCGGTGACAGTGCGGCGGCGGTGGAAAAAGCTGGTTTAGCTGACAAGATGAGCCATGTGTCTACTGGTGGTGGCGCATCACTGGAATTCTTGGAAGGTAAAGTACTGCCAGGAGTCGCTGCTCTAAACGACAAATAGGAGTGAAATGTATGCGTACGCCCATTATTGCCGGCAATTGGAAGATGCACAAAACCATGCCGGAAGCGGTGGAGGTTTGCCGCCGTCTAGAGGAAATGGTTGAGGACTCTGCAGTAGACGTTGTTGTGTGTGCTCCGTTCACAGCGCTTTCAGCTTTGAGTGCACTAGGGTTAACGAAACTCAAACTGGGAGCTCAAAATATGCATTTCGCCGATGAAGGCGCATTCACGGGCGAAATAGCCCCCGGAATGCTGATCGATGTCGGTGTTCAATACGTGATCGTCGGACACTCGGAACGCCGTGAGATCTTCGGTGAAACCGATGAACTTGTGAACAAGAAGGTTCGGGCAGCGATTACCCATGGACTGACGCCCATTCTCTGCGTAGGTGAGACCTTAGACCAGCGCAAAGAGGGTAAGACCGAGACATTGGTCCAGGGCCAGATCCGCAAAGCTTTTGCTGGCGTGGCTCCAGAAGCGGCATCCGAGGTTGTTGTGGCCTATGAACCCATCTGGGCAATTGGTACTGGCGAGACGGCCACGGCCGAGCAGGCCGAGGAAGTCATTGCTACCATCCGAGCTACCTTGTCGGAGTTATATGGGACAGAGATCGCCGAGGCCATTCGAATTCAATATGGCGGCAGTGTAAAACCAGCCAATATTTCCGAGTTAATGGCCAAGCCTAACATTGACGGTGCTTTGGTGGGTGGAGCCAGTCTCAAACCCGAGGACTTTTCTGCCATCGTCAAATTCTGATAGGCTATCCGGTGAGGAGGTAACAATGTGTCTGAAAAACGACCAACAGCTTTAATCATTCTTGATGGATTCGGACTCAGCGACTATCCCGAGGGCGATGCTACGAAAAAAGCCAATACACCGACGATTGACGAACTCTATGCTACCCGGCCGCACGCGAAAATATCGGCGTCCGGTGAAGATGTAGGCTTGATCGCTGGTCAGATGGGCGATTCCAATGTGGGTCATCTCAATATCGGCGCTGGCCGCATCGTGTACCAGGACGTAGCACGGATTACCAAGGCAATTCGTGATGGTGAGTTGGCAACGAACCCAGCACTGGTCAAGGCTATGCAGGACGCTAAAGATCGTGACGGCACTCTGCACTTCATGGGCCTGGTTTCTCCGGGTGGTGTCCACAGTCACACGGACCATCTGTATGCCCTTTTAGAGATGGCTAAAGATTTTGGCTTGACGAAAGTATGCGTCCATGCGTTCCTCGATGGACGAGACACGCCCCCCACCAGTGGCAAGGGTTATGTCGAAACGTTAGAAGCCAAGATCAAAGAAATCGGTGTTGGTGAGATCGCTGTGGTTTCGGGTCGTTATTACGCCATGGATCGCGACAAACGGTGGGATCGTGTGGAACTAGCCTACAATGCCATGGTTCAGGGCGAAGGTCGCAAGGCAGACAGTGCCTTGGAGGCTATCCAATATGCTTATGATCACGATGAGAATGATGAGTTCGTCATTCCCACTGTTATCGAGAAAAACGGCACCCCGGTGGGTACCGTCCGCGACGGCGATTCCGTGATCTTCTTTAATTTCCGTTCTGACCGGGCTCGCCAGATTACATGGGCGTTCACCAACGATGAATTCGAGGAGTTTCCACGGCCCGGTGGCAAGTTGGACTTGACCTATGTCTGTATGACGCAATACGACATCAACGTTAAGGCACCGGTGGCCTTTGACCCCCAAGATCTGAAAAACACTTTGGGTGGATATTTGAGTTCCCTGGGAAAGACGCAGCTTCGCATTGCCGAAACAGAGAAATATGCGCACGTAACATTCTTCTTCAACGGTGGTGTGGAAGAGCCGTTTGCCGGTGAAGACCGCGAATTGGTTCCGTCACCACAAGTGGCTACCTATGATCTGCAGCCCGAAATGAGTGCTCCTGAAGTCACGAAACGAGTTGTGGAGAAGATCAAAAGTGGTAAGTATGACTGTATTGTCCTGAACTACGCGAACTGCGACATGGTGGGTCACACTGGGGATATCGGTGCGGCTGTCAAAGCCGTGGAAGCAGTGGATGCCGGTCTCAGTGAGGTTCTCAAAGCTATCGAGGAGCAAAACGGACAGGCTCTGATCACAGCCGACCATGGTAATGCTGAGCAGATGCTGGATCCAGAGTCGAATGAAGTCTTCACGGCTCATACGACGAACTTGGTGCCTATTTGGCTGTTTAACGCTGGCGAGAAGACAATTAAGGATGGCATTCTGGCGGATTTGGCCCCATCACTCTTAGATTTGATGGGTTTGGAAAAACCGTCTGAGATGACTGGTTCAAGCTTGATTCAATAAGGAGGGGTTTGCATGATTATTGAAGATGTCTTAGCAAGAGAAGTATTGGATTCCCGTGGTAACCCAACAGTAGAAGTAGAAGTGATCTTGGCTGACGGTGCTTTCGGTCGAGCCATTGTGCCTTCCGGCGCGTCCACTGGTGCTTTTGAGGCCGTTGAGCTTCGCGATGGCGACAAGGGCCGCTATCTCGGTAAAGGTGTCGAAAAGGCCGTGGAGAACGTCAACGAACTGATTGCGCCTGAACTGATCGGCTTGAACGCTGCCGAACAGAGTTATGTTGACAAGGTCCTGATCGATTTGGATGGTACACCGAACAAAGGTAAGTTGGGTGCCAACGCAATCCTGGGTGTGTCCATGGCTGTGGCCCGGGCCGCAGCGGAGTCCACTGGTTTGCCTTTGTACCAATACATTGGCGGCGTCAATGCCAAACAACTGCCTGTCCCGATGATGAACATTCTCAACGGCGGCGAACATGCTGACAATAACGTGGACATTCAAGAGTTCATGGTTATGCCAGTGGGCGCCAAATCCTTTAAAGAAGCACTGCGTATGGGAGCAGAAATCTTCCACAGCCTCAAAAAGGTTCTTTCCAGTAAAGGCTTGAACACCGCCGTTGGCGACGAAGGCGGCTTCGCTCCTAACCTGGGCTCCAACGAAGAAGCGCTCCAGGTTATCGTCGAAGCTATCAAGGCAGCCGGCTACACACCGGGTGAAGATGTGGGCTTGGCTTTGGACGTTGCGGCAACAGAGATGTTCAAAGACGGCAAGTATGTTCTCGCTGGTGAAGGCAAAGAACTCACCACCGACGAAATGATTCAGTTCTATGCAGATCTCGTTGACAAGTATCCGATTATCTCCATCGAAGATGC
>SLOZ01000406.1 GCA_007132255.1 Limnochordia bacterium
ATGCAGATACAGCTGCCCATCCACGTGAAAAACATCAAACAACACTTGAGTTGTGTCGCGGATGCGAGCCAAAGCACTGTTGGCATGTTGATGGCGGGTCACCGAAAAGTAGGCCACGGTATCCAGCCGAAACAGATAAGGACAGGTAATCTGGAAAAAGTTAGCCACCAGCTCATCGGTTGCCCACTCCACCGCCAACGCTGATAGGTTGTCAAAGACATAATGAACGTCGCGGCCTTCCCGGGCAATGACTTGGTGAATTTCGCGGCTGAACGAATCAAACCCCAGCTTTGGATCGACCTCCACAACCACGAGACCCGGTATGTCCACAGCGATGGCCTCGTGAGGAGCGAACCGCAGATACAAGCAGCGGATTCCAGCGCGCAGCGACGCTTCTACGAAAGGTCTGGCAAAATGGATATAATCCTCCAACTCGTCGATCTGCCAAACCACATTATCGCCCAGGCGAATGCCTTCCACGACTTGGTCCAAAGCCGCTAGGCCACTGGCAACTCTAGCTTTCTCCATGATCCAACCTTCTTTCTACATCACATCTCGCAGCCAACAGCAGCAAAGGCATCTGCGAACTAACCTTCGTCCAAGGCGGAGCTCATTAAGGCCAGCTCCAATAGGGCACCATGTAGGTTCACGTCCTACGTGTATGGTCTAGGTTTCGGCAACCGCTGTGGAGTTTCCTTTCTGGGGTACTCACAGCGGCGATGGTCACCTACAAACCTCGTAACCTGCCACGATGTCAGCTTTCCGATACATGAACGCCGAAAAAGAGCCAGGCCGTCGCAGTGACGATGCCTGGCTCTTTTCCTAAGCGAGGGGAGTTGGAGGGCTGTTTGTCTACCTTACTGACACACGGGTCAGAGGTATAGCCTTAAAGGATTGGTACATTAGAATTGAGCAGCATGTTGACCAGCAATGCGACCAAAGACAACGATATCAGCCAGAGCATTGCCGCCCAAGCGATTCCCGCCATGAACGCCACCGGTCAACTCACCGGCTGCGAAAAGACCTGGAATGCTGCCTTCAGACCCTTGCACTTCGGTGTCGCCATTGATCACAACGCCACCCATGGTGTGATGCACGGCCGGGCCCACTTCTACAGCAAAGAACGGAGCTTCCGTCAAGCTGCGCGGCAGATCCGAGCGTCCGAATGCTTCGTCGACACCTTCGGCAGCGCTGGCGTTGTACTGCTCAACAGCCGCTGTCAATGTCGAAGCGTCGATGCCAAGTTCAGAAGCCAAAGCCTCCAGTGTATCGGCTTCTGTGACGATCCCCTGTCGACGATAGTTTTCAATGGCCGCCAAACTAGCACGGATCGAGTCATCGAACAGCAGATAGGCAGACTGGCCTTCCTGTTCTAGAATGGCCGTACTGACCACGTCACGGGTACCCATTTCGTCAACAAAACGTGTGCCATCACGACTCACCATAATGGCGCCGTTACCGCGAACCGCTTCGGTAATCATCGTGCTGCGACCGGGGTGAACGGTGGGATGGGTTTGGATCTGATCCATATGGATCAACTGCGCACCCACCTCCGTTAGCATGGCAATGCCATCGCCGGTGGCGCTGGGAGCATTGGTGGTTCCAAAGCCTTCCAGTTCTGGGTCATACTCCACAAACATCGTCGGGTTAGCACCAAAACCACCGGTGGTGACCACAATGGCCTTTGCAGTGATGGTGTAAGTGCCGTCACGGTTGTCCACGACTACGCCGTAAGCTGCACCATCTTCATTGCGAAGAATCTCAACAGCCTGACTCTCCAAGCGGAATTCCACACCGCGGTCTTGAGCAGCTTCAAACATTACCTGAACGAGATGCGGACCCACGGCTTGACCGCCGGTGGGGCGATGTGTCCGGTTGACACTGGATCCGCCGAGACGGCCCACATCGTCCAAATCCGCGCCCAAGCCCTTCAGCCATTCCACAGCGGCGGGGGCCTGCGAGGTCATAATCTCTACAAGTTCCGGTACATTCAGGTCATTCCCACCCTGAATGGTATCCTCGTAATGTACAGCCGGGGAATCCTCGATACCCAAAGCTTCTTGAGAGCTAGTTCCTGCGGCGTTCATACCGCCAGTGGCGTACAAGGTGTTACCACCCACCATTGGCATCTTTTCTAGAACCACAACGCTGACACCTTGGTCAGCCGCTTCAATGGCTGCTGCCAAACCGGCTCCCCCAGCACCGACAATCACGACGTCGGCTGACTCTGCGGCGGCGGGAGCAGCCAGCAGGACCATAACCAACACTGCCAAGAATAGGGAACTCCAACGACATTTCCTCATCAAATCATCCTTTCGAGCCATACTTTTCACTTGCAGGCTTTAGTATACCATAAGGAATGATTCCTATCAACGACTTTGCGAAATAAAACACAACTATTTCGCCTCGCGGATGGTCCGACATTGTGTCTATGCTGAACACCCTGGGACAAGCCTTAAGCCGTTGGTGAATTGGAATGAAATCACAGAACTTGGCGAAAACACCGAAAGTTATTGCAGCCAATAGCAGTGGCTCCATCACTCGTCCTTATCAAAAGCACGCTTCACGAAGCGAATGTCTGAAAGCAAGCGCTGCAGCAGATAATCAGCCAAGGTCAAAGCTACCATGGCTTCGACAACAACCACGGCCCGCGGCACAATGATTGGATCATGGCGTCCCTCCACTTGAATCTCCGCTTCGGTTCCATCTTTACCCACCGTTCGCTGTGGATGATGAATACTGGGAGTTGGCTTGAAATGAGCCCGCAGCATAATGGGAAATCCGTCGCTGATGCCCCCCACCATACCACCAGCATGGTTGGTTTCCTTGACAACGCGTCCATCGTCCATCCGGAAAAAGTCATTATGTTCTGAACCCTTCATACCACTGGCCTTGGCCCCACTTCCCACTTCAACAGCCTTGACAGCACCGATGGAAAACAGCGCTTTGCCCAGCATGGCATCGAGTTTCTCGAACACCGGTTCTCCAACCCCAGGTGGCAGGCCAGTTACCTGGCATTCCACGATGCCACCAGCGGAATCCTCGTTGGCGCGGCACTGATCAAGATATTCCATAGCCGCCACGGCCCCCTGCGCATCGGGCATCGCCACGGGGTTTTTGAGAATCTGGGCTCGATCAAAGGCCTTCGGATCCATCCTAACATCACCGATGGCGGCTGTGTACCCCATGATATCGACGCCGAACTCGCTCAGAAACTTGCGGGCAATGGCTCCAGCTGCTACGCGACCGCCGGTTTCGCGTCCTGATGACCGCCCACCACCGCGATAATCGCGAAATCCGTACTTCTGTTCATAGCTGTAATCGGCATGTCCTGGCCGATAGTATTGAGCGATGAAGCTGTAGTCATGCGGCCGTTGGTTGGTATTATAGATCACCAAAGAAATGGGAGTTCCCGTAGTTTTGCCCTCAAAAATACCAGAGAGAATCTCCACCCGATCCGTTTCCTTGCGGGGCGTTGCGTACTGTGACTGCCCAGGTTTGCGCCGATTGAGATCCTGTTGGATATCCTCTGGCTGTAGGGGTATTCCAGCGGGGCAGCCGTCAACAACGGCTCCAATGGCCGGTCCGTGGGACTCACCCCAGGTCGTGACTGTAAAATTTTTGCCGAACGTTGATCCTGACATACAAACATTCCCTTCCCAAGCAAACTTACGTGTATTGTTTCGGCAAGCTAGGACACGCTCCCTGCTTGTCGACGAAGTTCCTCGGTGTTTGGTGGCCAGTCCCCTGCCTAGAACGCACGGCGTCCATGGAGCACGAACAACGTTCACAGCAGCCAAAGCCCTGGGACAAAGGAATCGCGAGCCAGCTGGCAGCAGTCCTTCGGGCCACGCAGGGATCAACCCTCTGATTGGCGAAACGATATCTTTATGGAACGAAACTCGAAAACGTACTAACCAGGAGGTCTCAGCCGCAGTGAAACTGATATCGTGGAACGTCAACGGCCTGCGGGCCTGCGTCAAAAAGGGATTTTTGGACTTTTTTCACGAAACAGACAGCGACGTCTTCTGTGTCCAGGAAACCAAACTGCAGGCCGGGCAAATTGAACTGGATCTGCCAGGCTATGAGCAATATTGGAGCTATGCAGAGAAGAAGGGCTATTCCGGCACAGCAATCTTCACCAAACAAACGCCGCTCTCGATGACAGAAGGGATTGGACA
>SLOZ01000215.1 GCA_007132255.1 Limnochordia bacterium
CACTGGCTGTAAGTCCCTGCGAGGTTCAGATGCACAGAATACCGTCTCGGAGTTGTTCGGCTGATTGCAGTGTGCTTGCGTTTGATGCTGTGCTAAGCTGAACCGGCCCCCCGTTATCGGAAACTAAGTGAGCTGGATATCGATTTTCCAGTTATTTGATCGGTGGCAGCTAAATTGGGTGGAACCGCGACCAAACTCGTCCCTTTTTCAGGGCGGGTTTTTTTGTTGGTCCGAAAATACTACAACTAGCAGGTCTGTTGCACAGACGTGTTTCAACGCCCAAAGTTGATAGTTCAACTCGGAGAAACGCCTGCTAAACGGCGTTTCGTACTCGGTCGTAAACCACGCATTGCACTCTATGAAACAGGTCTGCTAGGAGAGGAGCGATGATCGTGCAGAAAATCGTTGTTGAGATGCTGACGACAAACGGGCAGTTGCAAAGCCGTAGGGAGGTGATGGCTGGCACCACCCCCGCCGACATCGCTTCGCAGAACGAGTTAACTGTTCCGGAAGATATCGTGTGCGCCAGATGCAATGGAGAATTGGTTGATCTGTCCCGACCCCTAAATAGGCCTAGTCAACTGGAATGGGTAACAGCGGACTCACCGGATGGGTTAGCTGTGTTGCGCCACAGCACCGCTCACGTTTTGGCTCAGGCCGTATTGCGGCTGCGCCCCGAAGTCCAGCTGGCTATGGGCCCAGCGATTCAAGACGGTTTCTACTATGATATCGCTGTGCATCAGCCTTTTTCAGGAGAGGATCTCCAGAGTATCGAGAAGGAGATGTGGGCCATCGTGGCGGAGGACTTAGTGATCCATCGCGAAGAAATGACGCTCGCTGCTGCGCAGAAGCTCTTTGAAGAACATCAAGCCCTTTACAAGTTGGCGCTTCTTGAAGACATGGCATCCCGCGGTGAGCACACAGTGACATTGTACCGGCAGGGTGAATTTTTCGATCTCTGTCGCGGTCCGCATATTATGCGCACCGGTGTCATTAAGGCCTTTCGCATTCTTCACAGTGCCGGTGCCTACTGGCGAGGCGAGTCCGATCAGCCTATGCTCCAGCGCATCTATGGAGCAGCGTTCGGCACCCAGACTGAACTGGACCAACATCTCGAACGCGTGGCGGAAGCAGCGCGGCGGGATCATCGCAAAGTAGGCGCTGAGTTGGATCTTTTCAGTATTCAAGCCGAAGGTCCCGGATTGCCCTTTTTCCATCCCAAAGGCATGGTAATTCGCAATGAGTTGGAGCGTTTTTGGCGAGAAATCCACCAGGAAGGTGGCTACCAGGAGGTCAAGACGCCAATACTGCTGCGCCAAGACCTGTGGCACACATCTGGACACATGCAGTATTTCAAAGATAACATGTATTTCACCAACATCGATGCCGGTGGTTATGTACTGAAACCCATGAACTGTCCTGGCGGGATGCTTCTGTACCGCCGAAAAACACAATCCTACCGTGATCTGCCCTTGCGCATGGGCGAACTGGGGTTGGTTCACCGCCATGAACTTTCTGGTACGCTGCATGGACTGATGCGGGCTCGCTGTTTTACGCAGGATGATGCGCACATCTTCATGACACGAGCTCAGGTGGAGAGCGAAATTGCCGGCGTTATCCAGCTCATTGACAAGGCCTATGGTACGATATTTGGCTTCTCCTACCATATAGAGCTGTCCACAAAACCTGAAAAAGCCATGGGTGACGATGCAACCTGGGAATTGGCCACGGCGGCGCTGAAAAAGGCTCTGGCCGATGCGGGCATGTCTTACCAAGTCAATCCCGGTGATGGAGCCTTCTATGGCCCGAAGATTGATTTTCATCTGCGGGATTGCCTTGAGCGGACGTGGCAGTGCGGCACAGTGCAGCTGGATTTTCTGCTCCCGGAGCGATTTAATCTTCATTACATTGATGAAGATGGCGAGCGGCAGCGCCCGATCATGCTGCATCGAGTGCTCTTTGGGAGTCTTGAACGATTTATCGCCATTCTGACGGAACACTTTGCCGGAGCGTTTCCTACATGGCTTGCTCCCGTTCAGGCTGTGGTTGTACCTATCAACGATGATCTGAACCCCTATGGCCAACGTGTGGCGGATGAGCTTCGCGCCGCGGGCATTCGAGTTGATCTCGACGGCCGCAGTGAAAAAGTTGGGTACAAGATTCGTCAGGCCCAGATCCAACAGATACCGTACATGCTGGTTGTGGGTGAGCGTGAGCAGAGTGCCGGCACGGTGTCCGTTCGGCATCGTCGACGCCACGAGGGTACGCAGTCGCTGTTGGAGTTCTCCCAGAGGATACAGAATGAAATCGCTGAGCGCTCCTTGCAGGGCTGAAGAAGAGTCCACCCGAGGGCGGCTGCCGGGGAAACCCAGCTGTTTTCCATTAAATTCCTGCTACCAGGTACCTGGGTATTACTTCCAAACGGCTCCCGGAAGACGTTCCGGATCACGGCCCCCCAGAGCAGGAATTCTTTCCCGATTGCCGAAGGCATTAGCAGCGACAAGGGATAGCCAGTAGCAATCAGCCGTAGCGATCAGGGCAGCCTGCAGTGGCTGCGCCTAACCATCAGTAACTGTTGGCCTGAGGATCAAAACACACACCGAACCGTGTTCCGAGTTCTGGAATTGTCCCACCTCCCAGTTTTGAGCAGCTCAAAACTGGGAACCCCGGACCCTTAAACTCCCAAACGCTCGAACTCTCAAAACTCCCACACGGTGGCAAATCTCGCATTAGGAAGGAATGGTGACCGCTATGAGACATGAACGGATCGCAACCGCTCGGGGCTTTTCGCCAGAGCGACTCGCAACACTGGACACCACGCTTCAACGCTACTCTGACGCAGGTCTCCGCACAGGGTTTAACGCGATGGTACTGCGCAAAGGCGATGTGGTCTTTGGCAAGAGCTACGGCTATCGGGACCGCGCTAGTCGAGCACCGATGCAGATGGACTCCCTGTTCCGGGTGTTCTCCATGACCAAGGTAATCACAGCCGCGGCTGCCTTGACGCTGTGGGAGCAGGGACGATTTCAGCTTAACGATCCCGTTGCCAAGGTTCTGCCGGAATTTCAGACGATGACCGTCATGGCCAATGTTACCGAGACGGATTACGATGAAGTGCCCGCCGAGCGACCCATCCTCATCCGGGATCTTCTCCTGCATACCGCTGGTCTGGGCTATGTGTTCCCATACCATCCGAAACTGGATGAGCAGGTGTACAATCTAGGCATCGGCCTCAATCGTCCGCCGGGCATGGAGTCCTATGAACCAACGCTGGCAGAGTATGTTGCGAAGGTGGCTGCGTTACCGTTAGTGGCCCAACCGGGTTCAGCTTGGCATTACAGTTTTGGGTTGGATGTCTTGGCGCGATTGGTAGAAGTCATCGCCGACCAACCGTGGCAGGACGTTCTCAAGAAACGCATCTTCCAGCCACTGGGCATGGAGGATACCAGTTTCGTTGTATCTGACGACAAACGGGAGCGGCTCACGACCCTCTCAGTCTCTCCGGAGATCTTCCCACCGGAGGTATTTGCTCAGTTCGAAAAAGACCAGCACGGAATTGGCCATTTTGCTGGTCCCAGCGCCGACGTATTTGTCGATCCGTTGGCGCAGCCACGGGGAGGTCATGGATTGGTCTCGACCATTGAAGACTATGCAGTGTTTCTTCAGTGCCTGCTAAATGGAGGAGAAAGCCGAGGTTATCGCTTGCTCGGTCGCAAGACTGTGGAGTTCGCCCGGGCTAACCATCTCACTGCCGAGCAGCTGCCATTCGAGATCGTCGCGAACGTGGCTGCCGATCCTAGAAGTCGGGGATTTGGTTTCTTAGGTGAAGTATTGTTGGATCCAGTACTGAAAGGCTGGAGCATGGGTTCCAAAGGCGAGTTTCATTGGTCTGGCTATGCTGGGACGTGGTTCAGTGTGGATCCCGTTGAGGACATGATCCTGCTGCTGTTTACGCAGTATATATCGGATCAAGACCGCTTTTTCATCTGGCATGATTTCCGCAACGGTGCCTACCAGGCATTGGTGGATTAAGAGCGTACCGGCACCCGCTGTGTTCTAGGAAAGTGTTGATAATGTGATCATCGGACCGCAAAACAAGAGGAGAGGAATCCTTCTACCAGGGATTTCTCCGGCCACAACGACGAAAAATCTCAGTCGGAACAGAGAAAATCAACAC
>SLOZ01000014.1 GCA_007132255.1 Limnochordia bacterium
ACCTGGACGAGCGCATCCTGCATTCCCCAGCAGCCTTAGTGGCTGCAAAGAAGGAACTTCTTCGTATGGCAAGAATCTCGCTGGAGATGTTCCAAGAATCCGTGGAGTCTTTTGTCCAGTGGGATGAGAAGAAGATTCAATCCGTGATGCGCAAGGAAGATGTGGTTAACGCACTAGAAAAAGCTATTGCTGTGTATCTCGCCGAGGCCAGTCAGGATCCGATGACCGCCCGGCAGTCCAACCGTATAACCGGTCTGATGCACATCATCAACGACCTCGAACGTGTTGGTGACCATGCCACGAACATAACAGAGCTGGCTGAAGAACGGATCAATCACAACCTTCAACTCAGCGAACAGGCTCAGAAAGAATTGGCCAATATGTACAAGGAAGTTCTGCGGATTTATACGCGCTCAATTGAAATTCTTGAGAGCGAGGACATGGATGCCGCTCGCAACCTGCTGCGGGAAGACGAGATCATTGACCAGATGGAGAATCAGTTCCGCGACAGCCACATAAAACGGCTCAACCAAGGGCTCTGCCATCCCGAAACAGGCGTTCTGTTTTTGGACTTAATCTCCAATCTTGAACGCATTGGGGATCATGCCAACAATGTGGCTGAGGCTGTGGTGGATGTCATTGGTGCGAATCCCGAACATCCTGAAGCCGATCGTACGGCTGTTTGATAGCTCTTTGCCCAACCTTGTTCGTTCAGGTTTCCTCTGTCTTCGAGTCAGCGCTTTCACATTGGAAGCGCTGACTGTTTACCATGCTGGATCGCGATGCCCAGTGGTCAAGTCAGCCATGCTTACCAAGCTCGGCGCAAAGCCCCTTCCTTTAGGTCTAGTCTTTACCCACGGGGAGTATGTCAAGCCCTTAATGTTAAGGAAACGTTGAAAGGAGCCTTTGCCATGCAGGACCAGTTCCGTCATTTGCCCAGCGTGCAAAATCTTCTCCAAAGGACCAGTACCTTTCTGGACCGCAGTCGTCTTCCCTATCCATGGATTCGCGATGAAGCGCGTTTGGTGTTGGAAAACGCCCGCAAAGAGATCACGGCCGGACATCCGCTCCCCGAGATCGACATCCTTACTGAGCAACTGCGGGTACGGGTGGCATCACTCGAGCGTCAGCTGCTTGGTTCGGTCATCAATGGCACCGGCGTCTTAATCCACACAAATTTGGGCCGCGCCCCCATCCCAGCGGAGTTGCTCGGGCGAGCAGCCTCCGTGGCCTCCGGGTACTGCAGCCTCGAATACGACGTGGAGTCTGGCCAGCGCGGCCAAAGAGCTCCCGCTCTGGAACGACTCATCAGCACCGCTGCTGGCACAGAGGCTTCCTTAGTGGTTAACAACAACGCTGCCGCCGTACTTTTGGCCTTGGCGGCTCTGGCCAAGGACCGCGAAGTCATTGTCAGCCGTGGTGAATTGGTGGAGATCGGAGGCGGCTTCCGGGTGCCCGATGTCATTGCGCAAAGCGGCTGTCGCTTAGTGGAAGTGGGGACGACGAACAAGACCCGGTTGGAGGATTACCGGGGTGCTGTCACCGCAGACACAGCGGTGGTGCTAAAAATCCATCCCAGTAATTTTAAGATTCAAGGATTCACTGAAGAACCGTCTCGAGCTCAACTGCGACAATTAGCCGATGAAAACGGCATCTTGTTCCTAGAAGATCTGGGCAGCGGTGCCTTCTGGTCTCCGCCAACCAATGGTGCCGATGAACCACTGGTTCAAGAGACGGCGCGTCATAGTCATCTAGTGACCTTCAGTGGTGACAAACTTCTTGGAGGCCCTCAAGCCGGTATCCTAACCGGCCGCAGCGAAGTTCTCGCCCAAGTGCGCCGCCACCCACTGTTCCGTGCGCTGCGCAGCGACAAACTGAACTTATTCTTACTTCAGGAGCTTTTTTTGTACATCGTGGCAGGCCGGGAATTCGAACTGCCTCTATGGCAGATGGCGCACGCATCCGTCGACACCCTGAGAGAGCGGGCCGCAAGCTGGCTGCAGACGCTCGGTCCTGGTTTGGAGGGCAGCCTAGCGCCCTCACAATCAACCATGGGCGGCGGTTCGCTGCCCGAGGAGACACTGCCCACATGTGCTCTTTTTCTTTCCAGTTCACACATGGGCTGTGAAGCATTGTCCAAACATTTTCGTTCCCAGGAAATACCACTCATTACCCGAATCGAGGAAGATCGCGTGGTTTTGGATCCACGCAGCGTGCTCCCAGAGCAAGATGGCATGGTCCAGCTGTACCTTCGGCAGGGGGTGATGCCGTGTTAATCCTAGGCACCGGTGGTCATATCGACCACGGAAAAACGTCTCTAGTACGGGCTCTAACCGGACGCAATACAGATCGTCTCAAGGAAGAACAACAGCGCGGGATGACCATCGACTTGGGCTTTGCCTCTTTGACACTACCTTCCGGCCAATCCCTGGGCATTATTGACGTTCCCGGCCACCATCGTTTCATCAAGAACATGTTGGCCGGTGTCGGCGGGATCAATATTTTCTTATTGGTTGTTGCTGCGGACGACGGTTGGATGCCCCAGACGCAGGAGCATGTCAACATCGTCGATTTACTTGGTATTTCCCAGGGCGTAGTGGCCTTGACCAAAAGCGATCTAGTGGATGACGAGTGGTTGGATCTAGTGGAGGAAGACATCCGGCAGCATCTAGTAGGTACAGGCTTCGCTGACGCCCCTATCGTTCGGGTTTCCAGCACGACCGGGACAGGCTTGGATGCATTGGTACGTGAGCTGGATGTGCTCAGTCAAATAGTAACACAGCCGGAGGACTATCAGGACCCGCTGTTGTGGGTCGACCGTGTGTTTTCAATTAAAGGGGCAGGAACGGTGGTTACGGGCACACTGACCCAAGGCTCTCTGGTTGTGGATCGCCAAGTGGTGTTGGGCCCCTACGGGCACGACGCTCGGATTCGCGGTTTGCAGGTCCACGACCAAGACGTAACCACAGCTGTTCCAGGCTCGCGCACTGCCGTGAATTTGGTCGGATTGGAGGTGCAGGACGTTCATCGGGGCATGTATCTCCACTACCCGGGTTTGCGAAGACCTGTTCGGATTCTCGATGCCTATCTGCGCTTGTTGCCCGATGCTCCTGCGCTGCTCACACTGCAGCAAGTGAAGTTTTACCGCGGCTCCCTCGAAACCATGGCCCGAGTCAAACTCTTAGGGCAGGACCGTCTAGACCCGGGAAACACGTCGTTTGCGCAGCTAACCTTGGAGGTTGCTGCTGCGTTTCGTCCAGGTGATCCGTTCGTGCTCCGTCATCCTGGTCAGGATGTGACCAGCGGCGGTGGTATCTTTCTCCAGGAAGGCATTCCGGCTCGGGGTCGACGGCTGCGCCTCGTAGGTCCGGACAAGTATCGGCAGCAGTGGCCGTTTGCTACAGCCGAACCGTTCCTAGATCTGCAGCATCTGCAGAAGCTGCTGCAGGCCGACCAGCCTGAACGTGCTCGCTTGACTGCGGCCAGCAGGCCTTTCTGGGACAGCCGCGATCTACTGGCCCAGGTAGGGCAGCGCCCCGAGGGTGTAATTGACCTCCATCATTTTGTCCTTACAGAAAATCGTTGGGAAGAGCTGCAGAACCATGTGGCGACGGTTCTTAAAGAGTACCACGCCCGGAATCCGCTGTCGCCAGGCTTAGGCCGGGAAGTGCTCCGGAATCAACTGGGCCTGCCACCGAATGCATTCAATGCAGCCATCCAAGCTATGTCTGACGTCCATGAGACTGCACATGTTCTGCACCACAGCAGCCACCTCGGTGCACTTACTGAGGAACAAGAGCGTCAAGCTAACGTCCTGTTAGAACAGTTGGCAGCCAAACGGCACGAACCACCAACAATCGAGCAGTTGGTCGAGGAGCAGTGGCCCAAGCAGCTGCTGGACGCTCTGCTTTTCCAGAAACGATTGACGCTGTTGGAGGGTCAATACGTAGTCACTCCAGCAATCATAGCTGCCGTTCAACAGGAACTAAACTCTTTGGGTGATGCCGCTGGGTTTACCGTGGCTCAGTTCCGCGATATGTTAGGAACAACACGCAAGTATGCGCTAGCTTATCTAGACTATTTCGATCGCCGAGGAGTGACTCTCCGAGAAGGTGACCTGCGTCGGCTGCGTCAAAAAGCATAAAACAAAAAAGCTCCGCGTTCCCTAGG
>SLOZ01000310.1 GCA_007132255.1 Limnochordia bacterium
TTCGACGCGCCATGGTATTACAACCTATTCTTATGGTCCCTGGCATGGAAGTTATCGTGTTTCCAGATATCCGGACGATGAGAAGCCTCTTGTAGACTCACAGGCTGATGTGGTTGGGCGAACCACTGCGATACCATCCACTATCGATCCTGCCGATTATGGACCGATCCTGCCGGCGCCAAATACCCTCATTGACTATCGAGGTGACAATGGCGCTGTGCTCGTGTTCGAAGTCACAGGAAGCTCCAATGGTAGTGTGTGGGGAACAGACATATATACCGATGATTCCTATCTGGCGGCCGCTGTCGTTCATGCGGGGTTGGCTGCTGAAGGAGAGCAGATTGTTGTCTTTGTGACAATTCTTCCAGCGCAGGATGAATACAGCGGTTCGACGCGCCATGGTATCACAACCTATTCTTATGGTCCCTGGCATGGAAGTTATCGTGTTGCCAGGTATCCGGACGATGAAGTGACAGCGGTCGAGTGGCAGACCTATGCAATGACCGGAAGCCAGGATGCGGACTCCAGTCCACAGCCCCGCTCGCTGCCCGCTCAGAGAAGCGATTCGAGCACACTGGATGATACGGATGACATTCTGGGAATACAGCATTCTGCTGCCGGTATTGCCTTTGGAATGCGATTGGCCCCTGGTACCACGTTTCCCACTAGAATCGATGATTCGGCTCAAGCTATTGTTGAACGTGACTTCTGGGTAGCAGAAACGGAAGTGACGTATGAGCTATGGTACGCCGTTCTCCAATGGGCGAGAGCTAACGGCTACACGTTCTTTTACCCTGGTCACGAAGGGGCTCTTCAGGGGCAAGCCCATGAACATGCTCCACCCACGGAACGTGCGCAGCACCCTGTCACCACTGTGGATTGGTGGTCCGTTGTCGTTTGGTGTAATGCGCTCAGTGACTACCTCGGTCTCACACCGGTGTATACCCATGAAGGTGTAGTGGTCAAGGACCCGGAGGAATTACAGTTAAGCGGCGTCATGCCAAGGCGGGATGTGTTAGCCGACGGATTCCGTTTGCTGACCACGGAGGAATGGGAGCTAGCAGCTCGTTTCCAGGGTACCGAACCCCAACCAGGAGGAGTCTTGGTTGGTGGGTATTACTGGACCCCTGGTAACTACGCCAGTGGTGCGTCCGATTCATTGGATCATCCCACAGCTTGGCAGGAAGTGGCATGGGGTTACGACAACGCACCTGATGGCACAAGACCGGTGGCGCAAAAACGGCCTAACGCATTGGGTCTATACGATATGAGCGGAAATGTTTACGAGTGGGCTACAGCCCCCTTTGTTGGATTGCAAGGGATCCGAGGAGGCAGTTTCTTCGCTCCAACGTTCCATATTGGTAATCCGGGTCCCAACACAACCCTGGATACGGCTCTACATCATATCGGTTTTCGACTAGGTCGAAATCCAACCGCTAGTGAACTCGACTCCCGCGATGTCCCGTTGGCTAGTACTGGTGATAGCCAAGCCGGTAGTATTTGGCAAGCCGCCCGGGCAACGAGAATTAGCGATGAATTTGACTTCACCATGCGGTTGGCCCCGGCTGCCGTGTTTCCCTACGGAAGTTCCTCGGAGGCACGTGTTGAAGCACCGTTTTGGATTGCTGACACTGAAGTACCCTATGACCTCTGGCACGCCGTGATCGTTTGGGCCGAGCAGAATGGCTACGAGTTCGGTCCGAGTCGAGGAAGAGAAGGCGCCCATGGTGTGGACGGAGAAGCGCCAGCTTCGTGGAGTAAATACCCAGTTACCGGGGTGGCATGGAGTACAGCGATTACTTGGTGTAATGCATTGAGCGAATTTGCTGGCTTGGATCCTGTCTATATTATGAATGGTCAAGTGCTGCGAACTGTGAGCCCCTCTGGGAACTGGGATGATCTGGTTCAACGACCAGCTAGTGGATTTCGGCTGCCGAGCAGCCATGAGTTTCAATTAGCAGCCCGATATATTGGTCCCCAACCGCCTGCGGCCGAACCACTGCGTTCGGAAGCGATTTTCAAGAGTGGGATCTATTGGACATCGCCAATGATGGCCAGTGGAGCTGCGGAACGGTCCCGCGTACCGGGAGCTGTCGATGCCGTGGCATGGCACCGTGGCAACAGCAGCGAAATCCAACCTGTGGCTCAGAAGCATCCGAATGACCTTGGCCTTTTCGACATGAGTGGCAACGTCAGTGAGTGGGTGTTCAATCGCAGCCAAGGTAAATCCGTGTATGTTGGAGGCAGTGTTCATGATGCTGAGAATCGACTGACTGTAACGGCTATGGGCAATGTTTACATTGGTTCGGTGTTACCTGGCAATGGACTGCGAGTGGTTAAGGATTATTGAACCAGAGTCCCGGAGACTGGTAGGAAGTTATGGTCGACAACCCGGTCAAAACGAGCCCCTACCAATTCGGATTCAGAGTGCTTGTATTGTAAAAAGCGCTTCCTAGTAGACATAGTAGACACAAACCAAGGGAAAACCAGGAACCGGTATTTTGCACGAATTGGACAATTTTAACCTGGTATAAGGAATAAAATGGAAATTTCAACCAATAAAAAAACCTGTCTAGATGGATAATCACAACGCAAAACTGCAAGGAGTGGAGCCACCGATTGCCGAATATAGAAATTAGATAGTGCATCCAGGTGGTTTTCGGTGATCCACGTTGATCGTGCCATAATCAACGCTTTTTGGTATGGGTAACATGCACATCAGAAGCTAGCTCGGGGTGCTAATCCAAAGAAGATAGGAGAGAATTCCATGAAAGTCGCGTACACAGGATGGACTTGGCTTGTCAACCACGGAGACAATCACAAATGGGAATTCGAGCAATTCTTGAAGGAAGTTGCAGACTTGCGATATGATGCCGTGGAAAACTTCGCGTTCATTAAGAAGTATTTCGATGGCGACGCGGGAGCTATCAAAGAGTTGTTGGACAAATACAATCTCGAAATGGCTAATCTTTATCTGCACTACTCTGAGGATCCAGAAAAAGACTACCAGAACGCTGTTGAGTATGTAGATTTTATGAAGGAGCTCGGTGCCACATACTTGAATCTGCAGGCTGTTATGTGGAAGGAACCTCCCAACGATCGTCCTCTCGATGAGAAGGCTGTCAAAGGATATGCTGAGTTGTCCAACCAGATTGGTAAATTATGCAAAGAAAATGGCTTGATAGCGTGTTTCCACCCACATGCAAACACAGCCGTCTTTAGGGAAGAAGAAATTGATATGTTTTTGGCGAACACTGACCCTGATTTGGTCACCTTGTGTCTTGATACGGCGCATACGGATATCGCTGGCATGGATTGTGTTCAGGCCTTTGAAAAGTATGCTGATCGGATAGGCTATGTGCACTTCAAGGACGTTGATCCAGACGAGACAGTGAGTCCGGAGTGGCCAATGGCTAGGTTCTTGCCCCTGGGGCAAGGTACAGTGGACTTTAAAGGTGTGACCAAGGTTCTCAAGAACCATGGGTATGATGGTGTCCTCTGTGTCGAGTTGGACAAACCGCCAATTTGCAACTACAAGGCGGCTATGGATTCCAGGAACTACATTCACAACGTGCTTGGTCTTTAATTGCCGATTTGCCCATTGCTCAAAAAGCTCTCGGGTTGGAGTTGGAGCGAATATTGAATTGGGCAAAAAAGGGCGTTGCAGAGACTGTTCGAAAAACAATCGAATCGCCTAATCACCGTTTCTGTCGAGCCGGGGTTTGCTGCAACCCCGGCTCGGTTGCTGTTTTGATTCGGTTCATTCTGGGAAGACTTAGATCCCCCCAAGACTATTGAAGTCGCGCCGATTGTTAGTTGGGATTGCTTTGCCCATAGGTCCGTAGATTGGACCAACGGACGAATAAAATGATTGACGGCACCTCCAATCTATAGTATAGTTTATAAATGTCGCCACTAACAGGTTGCGACTATGGGTGAACCGATGAAACGACCCATTGCCAGCGAATTTGCTCCATATTTCATATTGACACTGTCAATCGATTATGGTATCATAAATTCGCTGCAAAAAAACGGGGAACCTTGAAAACTAAACAGTGGAAAGAACGAATTAAGCACAGCGCTTTGTCAATTAGACAAAGAAAGAGCTGGACAAACTTGAAGTTTCAACGGAGAGTTTGATCCTGGCTCAGGACGAA
>SLOZ01000101.1 GCA_007132255.1 Limnochordia bacterium
TATTTACGATTTTGGCCGACGAGCCGGAGCAGAGTGGCGGGTATGTTGCGCGTTACTCTGGACACGCAGTGACTCCAGCCCAAAGACGACAGTCTCATCGGCAATGCACCGACTCACCTGCCAAAAATCTTCTTGGCTGAGAACAGAGTTGATCCATTCATGGCGTTAAACTGGTCAGAAGACATGGCGGAACCCCTTGTTTTGCCCACAGTTCCTGGGTATGGGCGGAGTTGCTGTTGGCCACGAAGAGGGGATAAAAGGTGGAGACACTTGCCCTGTCGTGCCAATCACGTCTGCAGACACCGAGCATTTCATCAAATACTCCAGGGCAATCCGCAGGAAACTTTGCCACACACGGTTGTCCCGGTACCTGAGTGCCGTTTTTGTTCCACGGTCCTAAGCCTCCCATGCCATGTCTCAAGGCACCAACGGCATTCTTGTGGTGACGGCTGGAGAGACATTCTGGTAGGTCAGTTCTCATTATCTAGAAGCGTTCGCCGGATGGCCCTAAAGCGGTATCCATAGTTCTGGAAAGCCTCTGCCGTAGGCCACAAAATCCATCGGCAGTCAACTAATGCTACCGGAGTCAGCGAATCTCCCAACATCGTATTTCATCTGCACACTGTGGCGACATAACCAAAGTTAAGCGCGTCCACTGCCATTGGTACAACAAAACTTCCAGTGGCTGTGTCTTTGTCCATTCGAACCGTCTCGCAGGGGTGGGGCACTAGATCACCATCTCGCTCCATTCCGTGGATGTGTAGTGAGTTCAGGGCATCCGCAGCCTCGTGCTGCGCGTCGTCAGGCGGGCTCCGGTCGTAACACAGCCGGGTAGATCAGGAACGCAGACACTGTAACCCATCTTGGTCGGTTCAAAGACTGCTAGAAATGTACGCACGGGCATGCGGACTTCTCCTTTTCCCTACTGGAGAGCTTTGCGGGTGGGTCAGTTTCAACGGCTATTTGTAGTTTGCCGGAACTCCATTTTGGCAACCATACTTCGCGCCTCGCAGTTTAGTCATACGATTGACACCACCAGGCTGAACGTTGGAACAACCGTCTGCCGAACGTTTTGTGCGGTGGGGTGGGAGGTCAGCCGTCCCGCTAAGGAGCGGCCGACCTCCTGAGTCTTGACTTGGCCGGTGCGTCCGTCAGGCGCCGCCTTTGCCGTACCCACCGGGTCGAAAGTATCGATTCCCAATGCCACAGTGAGCCAGGCGAGCACGGTTCATAACCCGAGTCAGGGCGTCAACTCCGTCATCGTCAGGTTCCACATCTGCCCGTCGGCATACCAAGCGAGCAAGCCAGATCGCTGGAAACCAGTATCACCGAGAACATGCTCCTTCCCAATGGATTACAGAACAACCCAGCTGTCACTTGGGACTAGAAATCTTTCTTCTCAGTATTCGCTCCCTCACTTGTGTTCTTTAGAGACTCGGGTTATTGTTTCAGTTCTGCCGCAGCAGTTTGTGCAGCTAGACGACCGGAGTGGAGGGCAATACCAACACCGCCGCCACTGGTAGGATACGTGTCCTTAAAGACGTTACCAAGAATAAGGTCGCCTGCTGCGAACAAATTAGGAATAGCACTGCCTTCCGTATCAACAACTCGGCCTTCTGCATCCAACTTGAGGCCAGGTATGGTACCAATGAGCGCGGGCCTTGCTGTAACTGCGTAAAAGGGTGCTTCAAAGATCGGCGTCATACGATCTGCCGGCGATCCAAACGCCTTGTCATCTTCAGCTTTGTAGAACTGGTTGTATTGCTCGATGGTGGCAGCAAAGGCTTCCGGGTTCATTGACGCTTTCATGGCAAGAGCTTCCAGCGTATCTGCCTTGAAGGCCAGTCCTTCAGCAACGGCCTGATCCAGCGCTTCTGAATGCATCGTTTCATCAAAGATGGCATAGGTGATCTTGCCAGGTTGATTGTTAATCTCGACGTGGAACAGCGGATAGAACATCCGCTCGTTGGCGAACCGCTCACCGTTTAGGTTTACGTACAATCCAGAACCATAGACGAGCCCGCCGACGGGTCCGTAATAGCCGTATCTTTCGTTGACGCCGCGGATGCCAATAACACCTTGCCCTACGACATCGGCGCCAATTTCGCGCGCCCACACCATACCATCACCGGTATTGCCTGTTCCCGTCAAATCAAGATTGTTGAGGAAGGGTAGGGCTAGTTCTTCCATCAACTCTTGGTTACCGGCAATGCTGCCTGTGGCAAGTATTACCTTTTTAGCTTGGATCTCATAGGCACCACTCGGACCCTCTACTGCAACGCCAACTACGCCGCTCTCGTCGGTTAGGAGGCCAACGGCAGGTGACTCAAGGCGCAGATCAACACCCTGTTCCAAGGCAATTTCCCGCATGGATCGGACTAATTCTGGACCACCACCAACAACGCTGTGCACAAAGCGCTTGTCAGAGAAAGGCGTACCGGCACCGGCGCGCTCATCATTCCAGGGGACACCTAGTTCAGCTAAGATGTCCACTGTTTCGCCGGACATGACAGCCAAATTCATCAAATAGGCAGAGTTTGCTTCTCCATCGGCTTCTGCCATCAAGAAATCAAAAAAGTCCTGGGCTGTGGCATCGACCTCTAGAGCCTTTTGAATACTGGACTCAGCTGCGATCGTAGCTCCGCCAGAAATCACTGTACTTCCACCAGGGAAAGCCATTTTTTCTAGAAGGATCACGCTAGCTCCCGATGTACTCGCTTCAATGGCGGCTGCCAATCCAGCACCGCCAGCACCTACCACTACGATATCAACACTTTCATTGGCTGCCAGGGCACTTTGTCCAAGTCCTAGAACGAGACAGAGTGCGAGAATCATTAACGGTTTGTTTTTCACGATTCATTCCTCCCATGTTTTGGTACTTTCGTTAGATCGTTGCTTCCGGACAACGGACTTCGCCGAATACGGAAGACGTTGTTGGAAACGCCAACGCAACAAAACCCATGCCGACTGACTGGTTCACCACCTTTCGCCGAAGCGCTGTGATAAGGGCAAGACCACTGAATTCCTCAGAAATAGAAAGCAATGGCGTCACCATGTTATTATTTACACAAAGTGTGTCAGTACTCCTGCTACCACAGAAGAAGTCAGATTCTTTGAAGTGTATTCGCCGGAACCCTGATCTGAATTGTAGTGCTCTTAGCTGGGTATATGATTTGAAGACTTCCAAAGAGAGATAACACACTAGTATGGGGGGTGATTGGAGAACAGCAATATAGTCTGATTTTGTGATAAAATTGTCTTATCCGGAGTTAGAAGCAACTTTCAGATTCCCCGATCCAACAAAGACCATACACACCCTAAGAAACGGCCCAGAAATTTGGCTTTTCGGGTCTCGCTTGTGCATCTATTGTGTCAGTTCGGCAAGAGGCCTCTGCCGTAATGTGGGCTTTGAACCAAGGTTTTTGGGTTACGTTTGATTTCCGCTGGATATGAAAGGATTCTGCAGAGGGATAAACGGTGAGCGTGTATTCGAGGGAGCGACTCCGTGTCGGTGAAGAAAACCAACCGCGAAATGGCCATTATCCCACACGATTTGTGCTGTTTTTGCTGGCGGAAACACTGCAATCATCAGGCCAACTACCGGATCCATAGCGGCAATCTGTTTCCTCCTGTGAACACATTCAAACTCCACCATGGAGTGGTACCCAGACCGTCGTCAAATCGTTCGCTTGCTGAATCCCATGAAGCGGGTAGTCGTCTCGGATACGTTGAGCACAGAGGAGCTAAGAGAGCGGTGTCGCTGAACGCCCTTCGTTTTCTGCCCGGACGTAACAGCGGGGAAAATGGAGGGATTTGCTATGTCCGAAGGAATCTGAGAATTCTGCCCAGAAGAGTAAAAAAGTGCAAGCAAGGGCAAAGCTGGCCATAGACTGGTTGTTGCAGAACGGTGATCAAAGGAAAGGAAGTTCTAGTTATGGCAAACAGAATTACAATTTCTAGAGACTATCCATCGTATTGGGAGTATAAAGGTCAACCGGTGATGCTGCTGGGCGGCAGTGTTGAGGATAATCTTTTTCAGATTCCGGATCTGGAAGAGCACCTGACACTGCTTTGCACCGTCGGTGGAAACTATGTCCGCTGTACCATGTCATCCCGGGATCCGGGCGATGTATGGCCTTTCGAA
>SLOZ01000453.1 GCA_007132255.1 Limnochordia bacterium
CATGGTTTTGCCAGGGTATCTCGTGTGCCCTGGTTTTTCGCGTCCACAACGAAACGGGCACTGGCCACCAAGAATTGACACCGGTTGACGAATATGGTTATAATGTGGAATATTGACTGACCGGTCAGTTCGATGAGCGGTGTGAGGAGGAAGTGCGTTGAAATCACGGATATTATGGGCAGCGGGTCTCATGGTCCTGCTCCTGTTGGGTTGGTTTTTTATGGGCGTGATGGGAACCGAGGAGGAGGCACCGGCGAGCAGTGCTGCGCCGGTGGCGGTTGCGGGCGAAGCGGTGGCCCAACGAACGTTAACCACCAACTTAGTCTACCAGGGTACATTACAGGCAAGGGCGAAGGTTCCCATTATCCCGAGGGCCAATGGAATCGTGGATGCGACATTCGTTGAGGTCGGTGATTTTATTGAACGCGACGATGTGCTGGCTGTTCTCAATGCCGACGAGGTACAGCTGCAGGCTGCGCAAGCCCAGGCAGTCCTTGAAGCGGCCCGAGCCAGTTTGGCGAGAGCCGAGGCCGGTGCGCGGCCAGAGGAAATCCTACAGGCTGAGGCCGGCCTGCGACAAGCTCAGGCCAATTACGATGCTGCTAAGGCGAGTCTGGATCGCAGCCGGGTTCTCTATGAAGAGGGCGTTGTGTCGAAAGCCGAATGGGAAGCTGTTCAAACTCAATATGAAGTGGCCACTGCTGGACTGCGCAATGCGGAAAATGCTCTGGAGATCGCTAGGCAGGGAGCTCATCCGGAGGACCTGCGGTCAGCTGTGGCAGCGGTCCAGCAGGCGCAGGCAGCTGCCGATTTGGCAGCGCTAGCGGTTGAGCATACTCGAATCAAGGCACCTTTGGCAGGTTTCATTGCGCAACTGCAGTTGGATCTAGGCATGACAGTGGGTGCCGGCAGCGCTGTGGGTGTGATTGTCGATGCAGAGAAGCTGCGCATGCCCGTATTGGTGGGTAGTCGGGATGTGGTGCAACTGCGTCGGGGCCAAGCTGCGGAACTGACCGTCGATTCACTGCCCGACCAAGTGCTGCAGGGAACTGTGGCTACGGTGGCTCCTGCTGCCGATCAGGCCAGCGGGATGTATTCCGTGGTCTTCGAATTCGATAACACAGCGGGGGTTGTTCGTCCAGGGATGCATGGCAGTGTATCTGTGCAGGTTCAGCAGCTCGTGGATGTGTTAACCATTCCTTTCCGGGCATTGGTCGACGCCAACGGCGATCCCTACGTATTTGTTGTGACCATGGATAACACAGCAGAGCGCCGCCCCGTGGAGTTAGGTGTCCGAGAAGGTACGCATGTGCAGGTTTTGTCCGGACTGGATGCGGGCGAATGGGTCGTTGTTGTTGGTCATGATGCGCTGCGGCCGGGAACAACCGTGCGCCTGCAAGCCAATGGTGAGGTGGTGCGCCCTTGAAACTATCGCAATTAGCTGTCCAGCGTCCAGTGACGATGCTGATGGTGGTCATGATCATTGTGTTGTTGGGAAGCATCAGCTTGGGACAGTTACCCATAGATCTACTGCCTTCCATCGAAGCGCCGGTGATCGCAGTTCAGACGTCCTATGCCGATGCCGGACCCTTCGAGATTGAAAACTTCGTGACGCGACCCATTGAAGAAGCGCTGGCTTCTGTCAATAACGTAAGTCAGGTTAGTTCGATATCCAGTCGCGGCAACTCCGTTGTCATTGCGCAGTTTGATTGGGGCTTGAACATGGACTTCGTGGCTCTGGATGTTCGTGAACGTGTGGATTTGGTGCGAGGGTTACTGCCTGACGAAGCGGGTTCACCGGTGGTCGTCAAATTTGATCCCACAGATATGCCCATTATGGAGCTTGTGGTGACCGGCGACGCTTCCCTGGCGGATCTTCGTTACACGGCAGAACATACGGTCAAGAATCGTTTGGAGCGTTTAGAAGGTGTGGCATCGGTGTCGGTGACCGGTGGTCAAGAGCGTGAAATTCAAGTGAACCTCCATCCGGGTCTGATGCAGACTCATCAAGTATCCCTGGATCGGGTGGCCCAAGTCCTCGGTGCAGCCAATCTCAATCTGCCGGCTGGAACAGTGAGCGATGGCGGTCTGGCCTATATTTTACGAACCACTGGTCAGTACCGCACTGTCGAGGAAATCCGCCAACAAAGCATCCCGAATGCCGAGGGCAGGTTGATTCCTCTTCATATCGTGGCGGAGATCAAGGATGACTTTAAGCCGGTGGAACAACTCAGTCGGTTTCAAGGTGCCGCCAGTGTACTTTTGACTGTACAGAAAGAGGCTGCGGCCAATAGTGTTGATGTTGCCAGCCGTATTCGAGAAGCCATGGGGGGAATTGACGACGAACTTGGCGAACGGATAAATGTAGCGGTGGCGCAGGATCTGACAGTCTTCATTGCAGAATCCGTGCAGGCTGTAGCACTGAACGCCTTGTTCGGCGGCATGTTGGCGATGCTTGTCCTTCTAGTGTTTTTGCGCAGTATGCGCCCAACACTGATCATTGGCTTTGCCATTCCAGTCTCAGTACTCTTCACATTTGCCCTGATGTTCTTTTTTGATATCAGCATTAATATGATCTCCCTGGGTGGTTTGGCATTGGGTGTTGGGATGCTTGTGGACAATGCCATTGTCGTTCTGGAAAACATCTTTCGCCATAAGGAGGACGGGTATACTCCCGAGGAATCGGCTCGATTGGGCGCCGAGCAAGTCAGTACTGCCATCACGGCGTCAACGTTGACCACGGTGAGTGTCTTCCTGCCCGTTGTCTTTATTGCGGGGATAGCAGCAGAAATCTTTCGCGACATGGCATTGACCGTGACGTTTTCCTTGGCAGCTTCGCTGTTGATCTCCTTAACGCTGGTTCCCATGTTGGGTTCCAAGATGCTTCCCCATCGGGATTTGCCGGAAATTCGATTCCTGAAGCCCGTGCGTGGTTGGATGATTCGCCTCCAGACCTGGTATGGAAAGCAAATTCGGGCTGTTCTGCGTCGTCGTCTTTCCGTAACGTTAGTGGTTTTGGTGCTGGTTTTGCTGTCCGCCGTGCTCGTACGTGGAATCGGGATGGAGTTTTTGCCGGATTTTGATCAAGGCGAGCTGCAAGTGGATATTGTGATGCCTAGGGGAACCGAGTTGGCCGAAACGCAGATTGTCGTGGAGCAGATCGAGAGATATGCAATGAGTCTGCCCGAATCAGGTTTCGTGTTTTCTTCCATGGGTAGTGGTGGCATGACTGGCCAGCGGGGCAGTGAATCGGGGCGAATTGGAGTGATTTTACTCCCCCGCGGTCAACGAGAGCGGGATACCGACGCTGTGATCCAGGACCTGCGGGCCTATAGTGCAGCGGTTCCGGGGGCAGATGTCACCGTAACCGGTGCTAACATGATGGGCATGTTCTTCGGTGATCCCGTGCAGCTGGATATACGCGGCGACGATATCGACGTAATGGAAGAGATTGCTGATGCAATTGTGCAGCGAATTGGGGAAATCCCTGGCATCGTGGATCCTATGTCTTCCCAGGAAGAGCGAGAACCAGAGTTGCAGATTCAGGTGGATCGCCAGCGAGCCGCGGAATCGGGGATTACTGTGGCACAGATCGCGTCGGCTATGCGGACATCCGTTAGCGGCAGGACCGTGACGCGCTTTCGCACGGAAGGTCGTGAAGTCGATGTCACCATTCGACTGGCTGAAACCTGGCGCAAGGATCCTGGCGCTGTCATGAACGTGCCCATTGAAACCCCAAGAGGTGTCTTACCTCTGCGTGAATTGGCCCACGTCCAGCCAGGAACCAGCCCCGTAACGGTCCAACGCAGTGATCGCACTCGCATAGTAACTGTCTCGGCTCAGCTGGAAGGGATCGAGTTATCGGCGGCCAATGTTGAGATCGAACGGGTTTTGGCGGATCTGGAAATTCCCGACGGGATCACGGTCAACTTCAGCGGCGAGAGTGAAGAGATGGTGGATGCTTTTGATCAGTTGTCGTTGGCGCTTTTGTTGGGAGTCGTGTTAGTGTTCATGATTTTGGCCGCGCAGTTTGAATCCTTGGCACAGCCGATCATCATTATGATGACCCTGCCTTTGGCCGTGATTGGCGTCGTTCTGGGACTGCTGCTCTTGCAGGTTACGTTCAGCG
>SLOZ01000128.1 GCA_007132255.1 Limnochordia bacterium
CGTGGCATTGAAGACGAAGTGATACCTTTCGCCCAAGAGATGAACTTTGGTCTTGTACCCCACAGTCCACTTTCGCAGGGAATCCTGACTGGCAAGTATTATCAGGATCAAGCTCCAGAAGATGCCCGTGGTGTGAAACGTTCTCCACAGCTGCTAGAACAGGCCAAAAAGGCTGAACCCATTGTAGCCAAGCTGATCGAGATTGCCGAGCAGGCAGGCAAGAATGCTGGGCAAGTGGCTATTCGTTGGGTCCTGCAGAAACCTACCATAGCCTCCACCATTATTGGACCCCGCACCTGCGAGCAGTTGGAGGATAATCTTGGCAGTGTGGGCTGGACTCTATCGGAAGAGCAGATGAAGGCACTGGATCACGTATCCGAGGGAGCGGAATAGAAGCAAAATGGCAAAATGGCAAAATGGCAGCTCGTTTTCTGCAGGCTGGGGTTGACAGAACGCTCAGAATTCAGTAAGATAACAGTGATTTCCGTAGTTATGGGATAACCGATATCGAGCTGAGCAGGCCAGATTCGCGGAGCGCGATCTGGAGCCGGGTCACCGCGGTGTGACAGCAGATGAACGCAAAGCATCTGTGGGACAGTAGTGAACCTATTGTTCTGCGGATGCTTTTTGGTTGCGGAAAATGCGATCGTAGTCCTTGCTGCTGCGACAGGTGCAGTGCTCGGCGTTGCCGGCGGGAAGAGTTAGTAGCTGGATACATACAGAGACAGTGCAAAATGTAAGACCCTATGCTGAGCTGGAAGGTGATGGAGATGTCCTTGAGCTGGTTGATTCCCAAAGACGCGACCCCGAGACGCAAAGCCATGCGAGTGTCAACAGTATCGCTGGCTGCCAATATTACACTGTCTCTGGCCAAGGCTGCTGCTGGTGTTCTTGGGCATTCCGCTGCTATGGTATCCGATGCTGTGCACTCGGCATCGGACGCTTTCAGCACGCTTATCGTTATGGCAGCCGTCCATGTTTCCAGCAAGGATGCGGATCCGGAACATCAATACGGCCATGAACGCCTGGAAAGCGTGGCGTCCATCATTTTGGCAGTGGTTTTGTTCTTAACCGCAGCGGGTATCGGCTTGAGCGGCGCTCGAACCATCATTTCCGGGAATTACCAAGCCTTACCGGTCCCCGGCGTGATGGCTCTGGTGGCCGCGGCGGTGTCCATCCTAGTCAAGGAGTGGATGTATTGGTTCACGCGGATTACTGCGCAGGACATTCGATCGGGTGCGCTGATGGCAGATGCCTGGCATCACCGTTCTGATTCATTATCGTCCTTAGGTGCCTTGATCGGAATCGCGGCATCACGGATGGGGTTTCCATTCATGGATGCAGTAGCCAGTATGGTAATTAGCGCCCTCATCATTAAGGCAGCTTTCAGCATATTCCGAGCTGCCGTAGACCAAATGGTCGACAAATCATGCGCTCCCGAGACGATCAACGAAATGCAGACCGTTGTGTTGGAGCAAACTGGAGTCCTGCGGATAGATAGTCTACGGACACGATTGTTCGGACCGCGCATCTTTGTGGATATCGAAATTGCCGTTGATGCTGAGGCATCGCTGCAGCAGTCTCACGCTGTAGCGGAGAATGTGCATGACGCCATCGAAGATACTTTTCCTGATGTGAAGCACTGTATGGTTCATGTGAATCCGTCCCAGGAGTCCACTTCATAAGTGGCTTTGGAGCGCAAAACAGGAACCGAGAAATCCCGTAGCTGGGATTTCCGTGACCACCCCTGCCCAAAGTCGCTCTGCGAGCAGAGTTTTAGAGGGGACACTTAGAGCAGCGGCTGTTGAATGTCGAATCGGTGGCACTTAAGGTTTGGGTAAACACTGTTCTGCAAACGACATGATCAAAAAACGCCGACGTGGGTCCTTTGAGGGACCCACGTCGGCGTTTGTAGTTGGCGAGCTGTGTCCTACGGCACATAGAGGTTATGAACCTGATGGAATCAGAACCGCATCAATGACGTGAATGATGCCATTGCTGGCTTTGATATCTGTTGCTGTAACTTCAGCACCGTTTACGAAAACGGCGGTGTTGACTGTTATGGAGATCGTCGTCCCCTGAACAGTTGGGAGAGTTGGGCCATCCAGTTCTATCACATCTTCAGCGGTGAAGTATCCTGCCACTACGTGATATTTGAGAATATCGGCCAAAGCCTCTTCGTCATCCAACAGACTCGTCAAAGTCCCTTCAGGCAGGTCCGCAAAGGCTTCATCTGTGGGAGCGAACACGGTGAAAGGACCTTCTCCTCGCAGAGTGCCTTCCAGTCCGGCAGCCTGAATAGCGGTAACCAAGGTGTCAAACCCACCGGCAGCGATGGCTGTGTCAACGATATCATCCACTTCGAAGCCCGGTGGGATTAAGACTTGGTCGATGACGTGGATTACACCATTGCTGGCGCCGATGTCGGGAACGATGACCTGGGCATCATTGATGAACACAGCACCGTTATCAACGGAAACGTCAATGTCCGCGCCGTTCAGAGTTGTCAGAGCCGTTGGCGCTGCGGCGACAGCATCGGCAGCCCAAATTCTACCCTCAACGACGTGGTACAGCAAGACTTCAGCCAGTTTGTCTGGGTTATCTAGCAGATATGCCAGTAGTTCCTCCGGAACTGCAGCAAATGCTTCGTCCGTAGGAGCAAATACGGTAAACGGTCCTTCCGCCTGCAGGGCCCCGACTAATCCAGCGGTCTCAATGGCGGTGACCAGTGTTTCGAATCCATCAGCAGCGATGGCTGTGTCAACAACATCCACCACGCCCATGCGAATCGTCTCGCTGCGATTTTGGTTCATGGTTACCGTGCGAGTTACTGCATCAAAGTCACCAAAAGTCACTTCGATGGTTACGCTGCCAGAAAGTTCCGGAAAGGTCACTTTTCCATCTTCATTCGTGGTGGCGGTTGCGCTGCCCGCGGTCACGGTGGCCCCTTGGATCGGATCGTCGGTGTTTCCGTCAAGTACAGTTACGTTCAATTGGTAGGTACGCCCGGCAAATAGGCCAAAACATCCCGTTGTGAATACAGTGAGAATCAGAAGAACGGTCAACATCCCTGCGTGTTTCCAGTTACTAAACATGAATTGCACCTCCGCTGATTTTGTTTTCTTTTACGTGAGGACCATGCACATTGTGCTCAATGGGTTAGACGCCAGTGGTTCAAGCAGATTGCGTTTCGTGTTGGTTATCGCCTCCCCGATTTGATAATGGCTTCTAGCAATCGTTGGTTTGGACATAGTTAAGAAAACAATGATTTGTCCTCCAACATTACTGCGGGCTCTCTGCACCATTTTGTAGTTGACTGACTTGTCGCCCATAACCTTAATAAAAGTTCCTTTTATACTTAGATAATAGCACAAAAATTGATTACAATACTACATTTTTTAAAATCAATTGTAAATAAAGTTTCTATTTGATTTTTTCTATGGTTAAATAATAGCACACAACTTAAATTTATACAAGTTAATAATATGCAAACCAATTGGCAAGTTTCTGGAGTCTTTTATTCATCGCTTTACCTATAGTGGATTTTGCCGATGTCATCGAAACCCACCGAGACACGAAGGAAACTGTGGAACTCAGGCGAAGATAAGTCGTAAGACACATTTGTAGAAATGAGAGAGTCATTTTAGACATTTCGAGGAGGAAAAGCATTGAGAAAAGCATTGTTGGTGCAGGGTGGATGGGATGGTCATGAACCAGTTCAAGTGGCAGACATCTTCACGGAGATCCTGAAAGGTGAAGGATTTGAGGTTGAACTTTCGGATACGCTGGATACCTTTCTTGACGAAGAAAAACTCATGGACTTGGATATCATTGTTCCGATCTGGACTATGGGCAAGATCACGAAAGAACAGGTCACTCCAGTATTGAATGCCGTTGCCAGCGGAGTGGGAATAGCGGGCTGCCATGGCGGGATCTGCGACGCTTTTCGGGATAGTGTGCAGTGGCAGTTCATGACTGGTGGCAACTGGGTGGCTCATCCCGGGAATGATGGCACGGAATATGTAGTCAATATCAAGAGGGGCTCCAATCCTCTCGTCCATGGCATTGAGGATTTCACAGTGAAAACTGAACAGTATTATCTGCACGTTGATCC